>JAJHRJ010000041.1 GCA_020832865.1 Desulfurococcaceae archaeon | reverse complement strand
GCTGGGTAAAGTATTTGCTCAATGAGGCTTCTCAAATCATGCGTATACTCAATAACTCTCACTCTTTTACTGAGCTCTCGCGAAAGCTCGTGTTCAAGAGTACTAAGCTCCTCGGGGTTAAACTCATCTTTTACGAATATGTAAACGTCTTCACCTACAGAAATAGACTTCACGTACTCGCCTTTTTTCAGAAATTTCAGCTTATCTTCCAGGTTAACTAGGGCTTTTAAAACCTTTAACTCTTCTCTCTCAACAATCCCGCTCTCTATTTTCTGCTGGCAATGAGGGCAGTAAACCCCGCTCTTAATGCAGATTCTGTCAAGCGGGTATTTCAATACAATTGCACCAGGTTCTACAATTTAAACAACCACTACACGTAAATTCCAAGAAAGTATTTAATACTTTTCTTAAACAATATTACCCTAGATGCAGCGTGACCAGTAGCGGGCCCGTAGCTCAGCCAGGCAGAGCGGCGGGCTCCAGACCAGGTCTATGGGTCAGTTGACCAGTAGGGATGAAAGAGGTCTGGAGATGGGAGTGACCCGTAGGTCGGGGGTTCAAATCCCCCCGGGCCCACTACGAGGACCCGGTCTTTACTCCTCATTAAGTTTTTAAAGTCTAAAAATAAAACTCCACTGTAGAAGGGCCCGTCGTCTAGCCTGGTAGGATGCCGCCCTGACGAGGCGGAGGTCCGGGGTTCAAATCCCCGCGGGCCCATCTCTGATACCTATCTCGTTAACTAGTGGTGGAATTAATGCAGAAAAATAGAATTGCTCTAAGAGTAGAAATAGCGAATTCTGGTGCACTTTGGAGCGGTGAAGCCATACTAGACCCCGAGGTAATGAAGAGATTTAGTATTAGAAACGGCGATTTACTCATAGTTGAAGGGAGTAGCTTAGTCGCTGTTCTAGCCAGAGAGGGCGATGTGAGTGATAAGGGGAGAGGCGTTATAAGGCTAGATGAGTTGTCAATTAGAAACTTGAAAGTCAATATTGGCGATGTCGTTTACGTTGAGAGAGTTGAGCGGAGATACGCTCAATTAGTAAGACTTGCCCCTGTAAACTACTACGCCCCCATAGACGCGAGTATAGCTAGTAAGATCAAGCAAGACCTCGTCTCATACCCCCTCTGTGAGGGCATGGAAATACGAATATTACTAGAAGGAGTGAGTTTACCGTTTAGAGTTATAAGTATAAAGCCGCGTGTAGCCGCAATAGTCACAGAGGAAACTGAGATACAAGTTTTTGATGAGCCAATACTCGAAGTTCCACGTGTCACCTTCGACGAGATAGGAGGGTTATCACCTGTTATTGAGAAAATACGAGAAGTCGTTGAAGTGCCGTACAGGTACAAGAAGATCTTCTCTAAACTCGGAATAGACCCACCCAAGGGAATACTACTATATGGGCCGCCAGGCTGCGGTAAAACCCTGATCGCCAAGGCCCTCGCCAACGAGTTAAACGCGTATTTCATAGCTATTAATGGACCAGAGATCATGAGCAAATTCTATGGTGAATCAGAGCAGAAGCTGAGAGAAATATTTAGACTAGCCAGGAAGAAGGCTAAGAAGCGACCCGCCATAGTGTTTATAGACGAGATTGACGCCATAGCGCCAAAACGCGACGAGGTAACAGGCGATGTAGAAAAGAGAGTAGTTGCACAGCTTCTCGCACTAATGGATGGCCTCGAGAGCAGAGAGGGTGTTATAGTAATAGCAGCTACTAATAGGCCAAACGCTATTGACCCCGCACTACGTAGACCAGGGAGATTTGACTACGAAATCGAAATACCCATGCCTGATAAGAGAGGTAGATATGAGATACTCCTAATACACACAAGAAGACTAAGAGAACTAGGGCTTCTATCCTCAGACGTCGACCTCGAGAAGCTCGCAGAGATCACGCATGGCTTCACAGGGGCTGATTTAGCAGCCATTGTGAAAGAGGCTGTAATGAGGAGTGTGAAGCGCGCAATAGAGGAGAGTAGTGGTGACGAGGAGAAGGTCTTATCGACTCTACAGGTTAAATTCGAGGACTTCTTAGTAGCTTACAAGAGTATTGTGCCAAGCGGACTGAGGGAAGTTTACATTGAATTACCCGAGGTGAGGTTTAGTGATATTGGGGGATTAGAGGAGGCTAAACAAATACTACGTGAAAACGTAGAATACCCGTTAAAACACCCTGACCTCTACGAGAAGTTCGGCATTAAGCCGCCTCGTGGAGTACTACTATATGGTCCTCCAGGGTGTGGTAAGACACTACTAGCTAAAGGGGTAGCCGCAGAGAGCGGTGCGAATTTCATCGCTATAAGAGGCCCAGAAATACTCAGTAAGTGGGTTGGAGAATCTGAGAAGGCTATACGGGAAATATTCAGAAAGGCTAAACTCCACTCACCCTCAGTAATATTTATTGATGAAGTAGACGCTATAACAGCTATTAGAGGTTACGCTTCTGATGGTGGCGTTACAGAGAAAGTTGTAGCTCAGTTAATAACGGAGATGGATGGTATACATGACTATAAAGGAGTCGTAGTTTTAGCTGCCACTAATAGACCCGACTTAATAGACCCCGCTTTACTCAGACCAGGTAGATTCGATAAGTTAGTGTATATTCCACCACCAGACTACTCCACGAGACTAGAGATACTTCGAATTCTCACAGCGAGTTTACCACTATCACCCAGCGTCAACCTTTCAGAATTAGCAAGAATAACTGAAGGGTATAGTGGAGCCGACCTCGAAGCGCTAGTTAGAGAGGCGATAATGCTCGCTTTAAGAGAGAGTATAAATGTAAAGTATATTGAAAACCGGCACTTCTCAGAGGCATTAAAACTAGTTAAACCCAGTTTAAATGAAAATATTGTAAAGTTCTATGAGGAGTGGAGTTCTAAGATAAGACAGCAATTACCGAGAAGTAACGTAAAACCCCCAACTATTACGTAGGTGGTATCGTGAAGAATAAGAATAGTACTTGGAAGTATATGCCTCTACACAGAATAATCCTGGAAGTAGTTTTCTCACGGCCAGAAGGGTTAAGTGAGAGTAAACTAGAGGAAATAGTAAGAAAAGAGTATGGAGTAGATATAACTAAGTCTGAACTCTACCATACATTAATGAAGCTAGAACTTCAGGGCTTAATTCAGGTAGAGACTATAGGCAAAGAGTTCCTCATTAAACCCGTTAAGACGTAAGTAGCTAGTTGTGTACAATGTTCCAGATTTTATAAGTATAGTAGAGCACAAGACTAAACTATTAAAAGAGAGAAAAACCTACTGTATTGTACTCGGAGTACGTGGCTTACTAAGATATATAGAGCTACTTGTAAATGATTTGCTAGGGGGACTTCTTAGTGGGAGTTGACCTCAAAGACCTCATACCAGAGAGTGTGAAGGGCAAAATAGGGGATTTACGCTTACTGAAAGGAAGAGTCGTAGCAATTGACGCTTACAATGCACTTTACCAGTTTCTATCAGCTATTCGTCAACCGGATGGAACACCACTCATGGATAGTCAAGGTAGAGTAACAAGTCACCTAAGTGGCCTTTTCTACAGGACAGTAAACCTCATTGAAAACGGCATTAAGCCTGTTTACGTATTTGACGGCACTCCACCAGAGTTGAAGGCTAAAGAGATCGAGAGGAGAAAAGCTATTAGAGAAGATGCACAGAAAAAGTACGAAGAGGCTGTGAGAACAGGTGACCTTGAATCTGCTAGGAAGTATGCTGTAATAGCCTCAAAGCTCACAGTGGACATGGTTCAAGAAGCCAAGAGACTACTTGAAGCAATGGGAGTACCTTATGTAGAGGCGCCAGCGGAGGGTGAAGCACAGGCCGCTTACTTAGCCAAAGTGGGAGACGCTTATGCTACCGCGTCTCAAGACTATGACAGCTTACTCTTTGGATCTCCAAGGTTGATTAGAAATCTCACTATTAGTGGTAAGAGAAAGCTGCCAAAAAGAGAAGAGTACGTTGAGATTCCACCAGAAGTCATAGAGCTCGATAAGCTACTAAAAGCCCTAGGTATATCACACGAAGCCCTTGTAGATATAGGAATTCTCGTGGGGACAGATTACAATCCAGACGGCTTCGAAAACATTGGTCCAAAGAGAGCTTACCAGCTAATTAAAACTTATGGTAGTATTGAGAAAATACCTAAGGGGCTTCTAAAGACACCTATACCCGTGGATGTGGTGGCTATTAAAAACTACTTCTTAAATCCACCTGTAGCAAAGAACTATAAGCTCGAGTGGAGATCCCCAGACGAGAAACTAGTCGTTGAAATCCTCGTAAAAGACCACGATTTTAGCGAGGAGAGAGTTAAAAGCGCCCTTGAAAGGCTAATAAAAGCATATAGAGAACACATTAAGGGAGAACAGACTGGCCTCTCAAAGTGGTTTACTAAAAAGTAGTATATTTCCACCCATACTCTCCAATTAGCGGTACAAAAACACACTCAATACCCCACTTTTTATATAATTTCCCCTCCCTCTTCTCAACTATTAAAAGCCTTTGAATGTAGAGGTCTCCAACGGGTATTACTAATTTACCCCCATCAGCCAGCTGGTCAATTAGTGGTGGAGGCACTGTAGGCGCAGCAGCTGTGACGATAATCTTATTAAATGGGGCTTTCTCAGGGTATCCGAGTGTGCCATCACCAACGATCACGGTTACGTGCTCTGAGTAG
Organism: Desulfurococcaceae archaeon; assembly: GCA_020832865.1. The sequence goes on along the minus strand of JAJHRJ010000041.1, from coordinate 134 downwards.
CCAGCTCTAGCAATATTTCTCCTCGCAAATTCAGCTAACTCGGGTATTCTCTCAATTGTATACACGTGTCCTCTATGCCCAGGATCCTGCTTAGCAACAATTTCCGCTAATACTGCAGCCTGGTAACCAGACCC
>JAJHRJ010000040.1 GCA_020832865.1 Desulfurococcaceae archaeon | reverse complement strand
CCTCTACGTCTTTAACGTCGAGAGCGCCGCGCAGGGCCTTCTCGATGAGCCTCTCGTGGAGCTGGGGGTTTAACCTGTAGGGCTGGTGAACTTCAAACATTAACACTACGCTTAACACGATATTCTCGCCTCTACTCAATAGCTGTCGTTTCTGATAACCCTTCTGAGACCAAAAATGTAATTTCAAGGACTTTATAGTAGCGTTTAAGGTTATAATGAGGGTTCAGGAGCATTTCATGGAAAGGTCTTAGTTCTAGTAGAAGTTCTAAAATTTAAAAATAAGTTTTCTTTAAATTTAAATTTATTAAATTTAAATTTATTGTTTTATGCTTTTGAGTACAGCCAGCAGGCGACAAAGTGATCTTTTTCTACTTCTATTAATTGCGGCTCTCTTACTTTGCAGTAACCTGCTAAGTGGGGGTTCCTATCTAGTGCTACACATCTCGGGTGGAATCTACACCCAGGAGGTATGTTAACGGCGCTTGGTACTTCGCCCTTTATCTCGGGCGTTTTAAGTTCTTTTCTTCTGCTTGGATCAGGCACTGGAATAGCCTGAATGAGCGCTCTTGTATATGGGTGTAGTGGATTACTTAGGATTTTCTCCGTGGGCCCTAGCTCGACTATTTTACCAAGGTACATAACAGCTATTCTGTCTGCGACATATCTTGTTAGAGCGAGGTCATGGGTTATGAACAAGTAGGTTAGTCCAAGCTTTTCTTTAAGCTCCATCATTAATTTAAGTATATCAGTTCTAATTGAGACATCTAGCATTGAGAGGGGCTCATCGGCTATTATGAACTTTGGTCTTAGAATGATAGCTCTCGCTATGCCTACTCTCTGCCTCTGCCCACCTGACAAGTGATGTGGGTATCTGTGTAGGAAGTCTTCGGGAGGTACGAGCTTAACTAGCTCCAGGGTTTTCATAATAATCTCTATTCTCTCTCTTTTAGTCTCTCCAATACCGTGAACTTCGAGAGGCTCCATGAGAATACTGAGTACAGTCTGTCTCGGGTTGAGGCTTCCATAGGGATCTTGAAAGATCATCTGCATCTCTCTACGGAGAGGCTTCATATTCTTAATCTTAGTCACATCTACGTGTATTTTAGACTCGAGGAGGATTCGGGGGCCCTCAGCTCTAATAAGCTCTTTTAAAGTCTGTTCACTTGGCTTATACGCCACGGTGCCGGATGTGGGGTCGACAAGCCTTAAGATAGCTCTTCCCGTTGTAGTCTTGCCGCAACCAGACTCTCCCACTAGGCCGAATACCTCTCCCTCGTTTATAGTAAAGGTAATGTCGTCAACAGCTCTAACGTATTTTGTTGGAGCCATTGTCAAGATCTCTGTAATGCTCTTGCGTAGAGGGAACCAGACTTTTAGGTTCTTCACATAAAGTAGTGTGCGCTGATCTAGTTTATGAGTATCTACAGGGCTCACAACTCTCACCTCTTTACGTGAAGCCAGCACGCAACCCTGTGTCCATGCTCAAACTCCACTGTAGGTGGCTCTTCTCTCTTGCATATATCCATGGCGAATTTGCATCTGGGGTGAAATCTACAACCTGGAGGCGGGTTAATAAGGTCAGGCGGCTCACCTGGAATGCCTACTAACTCGGATTTTTCACCCGTGAGTCTAGGTATACTTCTCATTAAGCCGTCCGTGTAGGGGTGTAGTGGGTTTTTGTACACAATGTCTGAGGGCCCGTACTCGACTATTTTTCCAGCATACATTATTGCTACTGTGTCTGCTATTTCAGCCACTAAGCTGAGGTCATGCGAGATCAGTATTAGTGTGAGACCTCTCTCCCTTTGAATAGTTTTTAATAAGTTGAGTATGTGAGCCTGTGTAACAACGTCTAATGCTGTAGTTGGCTCATCTGCTATTACTAGAGACGGATTTAGGGCGAGAGCCATTGCTATAACGACTCTTTGCTTCATACCGCCACTCAACTCAAAGGGGTAGCTCTTTACCTTATCAGGTTCCATGCGAACAATTTTTAAGAGCTCTCTAGCACGCATTAACCCCTCACGCTTACTTAATCCCAGGTGTAGGCTGTATACCTCAGCGATCTGGTCGCCGACTCTTATAACCGGGTTAAGAGCGTTTAAAGCGCCTTGAAAGATCATTGATATTTCTTTCCACCTAATTTTAGTTCTAAACTCTTCTTCACTCATACTCAGTATGTCGATACCCTTGAACTTTATAGTACCCCCTACAATTCTCCCTGGCGGGGGTACAAGCCTAATTAGAGCGTAACCTAGTGTGCTTTTTCCACAGCCGGATTCCCCGACTAGACCTAGGGCTTCTCCTTTACGAAGCGAGAAGCTCACGTTATCAACTGCTTTGACGACGCCCTTAATTACATAGTAATAGACTTTTAAATTACTGACCTCGAGTATGTATTCTCCCGTGGATGTCTCAGAGCTCTCCACTCTATTAACACCCTATAATAATACATTAGCGGCCTCCTAATTTATATACTCCCCTTAACGATCAATATTCGCTCACTACTTGTTTGAGATCAGAGTTGAACGTTAACGTGAACGGGCTGAAGGCTGCTCAGGATTTCCTCCCGTTTAAAAGTTTTTAAACGTTGGGGCGCTATAAATAGAATACCGGGGGTATTTCGTGAAGAGAACTTTAGCAACGACTCTACTACTAGCTCTAATTTTAACTCCAGCTATATTTGAAGTAACTTATGCGCAACCAATAGGTGTAGTAAAGTTTGAAATAGATAGGACAACCGTATACACTAAATACCAAGCTGTAGAAGTAAAGGCGTATGTATACGCGCCGGCAAGACTTGTCATAACTAAGGCTGAGGCGTCTCTAATAGCTGGCATAACAGTCGTTACTAATTTAACGCTCGTTGAGCTGATGGAGCCTATAGAGATAGACGGCATTCCTGTACGGCACGTATTAATAGGAAGAGTCTTCGTTCCTGAGGCCGCTTATGTAGGTCCTGCACTACTCAGGGTATATGTCGAGGGCACTATTGGCGACGTACCATTTAGTAACTCAACAGTATTCGGGATTACAGTTTTGAGTAGTAGATTTGTTGAAGAAGAGAGGCTTAGTGCTCAAAGAGCGTATGATAGAGCCCTGCTCTTAATACAATTAGGTATGATATATGGTATTGACGTTACTAGAGCCATGGAATTACTCAAGGACATCGAATCGGTGCTCAGCGAGGCGGATAAATTACTACTCCTTGGCGATGTTGAGGGGGCTTCAAGCTTATACACATATGCCAGAGCAAAAGCGGAAGAGTTAATATCAAGCCTACTAGCTGAGATTGTAACTGCACACAGGAGTATTTTGAGTTCGCTAGATGAATTAAGAGTACGCACAAGTGCTCTTGAAGAAGCAACTATTAGATTAGCTAATGAGACTGGTATGGCTATTACAGGGCTTTCGAGTGAAATAGCCCGTCTCGCCAAGTATCAAGAAGATACTTCGAGAAGACTAGATGGTGTAATAAAGTATATTAACGAATTAGTAGCGAGTCTCGCCAACTACACTGCCAAAACTAGTAGTGCTATAGAAGAGCTAACAAAGAGCGCGATTACTCTCTCAAGGCAGCAGGAGAACATCGTTACGAACTTAAACGCGCTAAGAACATCAATAGAAGAACTTAACAGTAAAGTAGACTCAACAGCACAGTCACAAAGCGACATGATAGCTTTAGTTAACAACTTGCAAATGTCTATAGTAGTATTAGCCGTAATGGTTCTAATAGCAGTAATAATAGTGGCAGCTAGACGTTAAAAACCCCGTAGAGAGACTGCGCTTTTTTCATTAACTCTCCTCTTCCCCCTGCACTCAGAAAGTATTTAAACTCGCTCTCCTAGTAATACTATATTACGGGGGGAGCCTAGCGATGTCGTCTATTGTAAAGAAGATCGCGCCTTCACTAATACTAGTATTAGCTATACTCGTGGCCGTTCCTACTGTATTAGCAGAGAGGCCTGCAATGCCCAGTTACGTCTATGGGCCTTACATAGACAGAATTACATTTCCCGTTATGAAAGTGTACACTATGAGATTATTAGCGTTTGAGGCGAACGAAATAGATGTAGTAGGTGTTTTACCAGTACACTTAGACAGGATTAGGCTAAATAGACCTGATGCCCATATATTCTTCACTGTAGGCTTTACTAGCTTAGGCGCACTGCACTTTAACGTGGAGCTATGGCCTGTAAAGTACCCCGAGCTCAGAAAAGCTATTGCTCACCTCTGGGACAGGGATAGAATTATAGCAGAATCACCTCTCAGAGGTATAGCTGTAAAGTGCACTACTATTCCACCACCAACACACGGGCGATGGGTTAACCCGGAGGCAGACTACGAGCTACTATACCCATACAACCCGGAGAGAGCGGTAGAGTTGCTGAGGAGTATATTTGAGGAGTGCACAGGTCCTGATGGTAGACCAGCTTGGTGTGACCCCAGGGAGGGCGGCAGACCCGTTGAAATAGAAATACTATCACTACCCGAAGCCGTATCACCAACATATTGGTGGATAGCTCAGTATGTTAAGTCTGAGCTTGAGAATGTAAATCTTAGAGTAACAGTTACAGCGGTAAGCGCGGCAGAGTTAGATGCGAGAATAACTGCTGGAACGGCTCAGGCGTGGATTATAGGGTGGAGTTTTGGCAGATTTCCACTATTTATGAGGTATTTCTTCCACAGCGATGAAATAAGACCCGGTGGTTGGAACGAGTGGAGGGTCAGAGACCCCGAGCTTGACGAAGTACTAGATAAGTTCTACTTCACTAAAGACATAGAAGAAGCAGTATACTACGCTCACCTAGCCCAGAAGATCCTAGTAGAGAGGTGGT
>JAJHRJ010000039.1 GCA_020832865.1 Desulfurococcaceae archaeon | reverse complement strand
GAGCTTCCATATGGGGGGAAATTAGAGTTCTATGTTGCGCCGAGAGCAGACTAGTAGAAGTGTATTCTTAAAGACTATTATAAGAGAGTACTATAAGCGAAGACCCCTCGAGGAGCCACCTAGTCTACACAAGAGGGAGATAGCTCTAGAGAGCCTTGAGGACTCTGCTTACATTAGGCACTTGTCTTTTCCATTTATTGATCAGCTCTACAACTACATATTGACTGTGAAGACTCCTCTTCACTTGTACTACTCATCAGCCCTCTACTCTAATCCCTCTGCGCAGTTAATGGAGGAGAAGATGTGGGAGGGGTCTGAACTACTCTTTGACATAGATGCTGATAAATACCCTGAGTGTGCAAGTAAACTCTACTTGTGTAGTAGTGGTGAATTACTAGCTAGCGGCAGTGAGAAATGCCCTGATAACTCAAAGCCATTAGAGTACACTAATGTGTCCTGGAACTGCATTATTAAGGCTTGGAGTAGCGCAGTTACACTCATGGATATACTCCACAGTGAACTAGGCTTTAGAGATGTAAAGCTCTACTTCTCGGGAAATAGGGGTTTCCACGTGAAGGTATTAGATGATAAGGCATTAACTCTGACTCGCGACGAGAGGAGAGCCATTGCGAGCTATGTCTCCTGCGAGGATCTCAGAACTGAGCGGATTTTCCCAACTGTGAAGAAGACAGTGGTCTTTAGTACTAGTGAACACGGCTTAAGAAAAAGGGTGCTAGAAGAGGCCTTAAAGAGGGGAAAAGCCGTGTTTAGGGATAAGGCTTATGGCTTGAGAAATGTATACCTAGTGAACATTGAGGATCTAGGTGAAATTCTAAGAGAGGAGTGTATCGAGATCGATAAAGCAGTAACAATGGATACTTCGAGGCTATCTAGGTTTAATAATAGTTTAAACATGAAAGCGGGCTTAAGAGTCACGGGTATTAATTCAAGTAAGAGCGTTGAGAACATGACTTACGAGGACTTCTCCCCCTTCACTGGTATAGTGAAAATTAAGCCTAATATAACAGGGTCTCTTGAAGTACTTGATAAGAGATTAGAGCTCATTAGGGGAGAAGTAATTAGAGTTGATGCTTATTTAGGAGTATACCTGGTAGTTAAAAACGTGGCTACACCAGTAGATACTAGTGACTTAGGGATTAAGGCTTGAGTGAGGTTTTCTTAAAGCTTATTAGAGAAGAGCTCAGTACGAGTAAACTAGGACTTCTCACACAGCAGAAGTATCTTGAAGTAGAAGGTAAAATATGTAAGACTACTATGCGAATACACGAGCTAGATGATGTGGGCTTACAATTACTCCTAGAGGTTATTAAGAGAGTTAATAGTGACATAGAGAAATACGCGGAGATTAGAATAGTAAAGTCTAAAATAACGAGGGAAACACCAGAAAACACCGTAGATTACGATGTAATTAGAGCTGCTACAGTGCTCACCGAGGTCGAGAAAAACATCATCTCTCCTCTCGTAGTAAAACACGCTAGTAAACTACTCTACTATTTCACAAAGCCCTGTATTATAGGGAGTAGAGTATTTAAAAAGAGTGACATCTCAGAGCTCACGGTAATTGAAACTATAATTGCGAGTATATATGAGTGCGGAAAAGTCCTAGAAAAGCCAATTGTGAAAATGATTTCTCCTTGAGACTAGTATGCCCGGTAAACACAGATTAGTGTGTAGCATACAACTGTAACAGCGAGAACCACTATTAGTAGTAACACTCTAGATGAAAGCTCAGGTTGTACAATACTCTTCCTCCTCTTCTTTGACTCATCTAAGGGGATAGCGCGCTGCACTACCCAGGCTACTAGGCCACTAAGTACTAGTATAATAGACATTAACACGATTTTACCTAGAGACCCGGGCTCTCTGAGAACAATACTGTATGTTAAAGCACCAGAGACAACTGTAGAGTACAATAATACACCTGTAATATATAACCCCCTAAACACCGAGGAGGCTACTACACCATACTCTGCTAATTTCGCAATTAGCTCTCTCCTACCCCTCATAGATAACACCCTAAGAATCCTCTATTTTACACTTTACACTTAAATACTACTCACATACTTCTCTACTTGGAAAGAAATGAGGTGTTTCTCGGTGTCAGCGGAGAGAAGTAAACTAAACGGGTTTTTGTTAAAGTGGGGTGTTTTAGCTGTAATTATTGTAGTCTACATAGCTATTACTAAGTTTTACCTCTCAGACTACTACACTAGTTTTCACCCCCTAGTAGCGGCTTCTAATACTAGTAGTCCTAGTGACCTCTGCGCGAGATTAAATTACTCAAGGGAGACTTGTAGTCCACTATTATATACACTCTGGCTCGCGTCTAGAGTAATTCAAAGTGAAATTGTAGCATACTTATTTATGATTATAGGAGTAGTAGTAGTTTACGCGGCTACTAGGATGTTAACAACTAGTTACTTAGCCTCTATAGTTGCGTCACTACTATATGCTTTTACACCAAGCTCACTATACCCATCTCTACTAGACTACTACGGGTTTGTACTCTTAACTCCATTGATCCTCGCCACTATAGTGTTGACTATTAAGGGCCTTGTGGGCAACAATAAGAAACTAGTGGTTTTTGCCTGTGCTCTACAAGTTATAATAGTTCTCGTTCACACAGCTTACTGGGCTACTCTACTAGCATTGTCACTTTACTCTCTAGTAACCTATGTTAATAGGAGACTTACACTAATAGAGAAAACAGTCCTCCTCTACTTCGCCATGGTGACAGCGCCGAGACTAGTTTTTGGGGTTTTCGGCTATGAGTACTTCTTCACAATACTAGCAGTGATCTTAGCACTTAGTGTTATCATAGTAGACTATTTAACTGATCCACGAGACACTAGTGTAAGGTCTCTGTTAATACTTCCAGTACTTGTACTCGCAGTGCTATTTAGCACCCTATTAAACTCGGCTCTTGGAGTAAGAGAGCTCTATGTGAGGCTTACTACGTCGCCTATTATCGCCTACGGCTTTGCCGGGTTTCTCGCTCTTGGAGGACTTATATTCTCATTGAGGTGGAGAGCTAGTGTCTTACACTACGTTTTCTCAGTATTACTAGTGGCATTTACAATACTCTCTTTAATAGTGCCCTCTACTACGCTGATAGCTATTGCATTTATGTCTGCCCTAGGTGGGCGACTACTAGAAGCTGTGTTTACATCTACACGTGCATTTAAGTCGAGGAGTAAGAGAATAACTTCTCAGTTACTAGTCGCGATTCTCATAGTATTAGTGGTATTTGCCTCTATTACAGCGGCCGTAGATCAGCACTACGCAGCTCACCCTGCATTAGCGAGAATTTCTCCACTACTAGATAAGCCTAGTCAAGTGAGAATACACAAGTGGCTTAGTAGAGTGAGTGAGGAGTTAGCTAGTAGAATACTTGAGAACACTACTGGGAAAATTCTCGTAGTGTCTAACTGGGAGTATAGTTTTTGGCTTTACGAGGAGCTCTCGAGGAGAGGGCTCGACGTCTACTTACTTACAAGTACAGTGGGGAATATTGGAGATAAGAGCCTCATTGCAAAAGTGTTCACAGCTAGTGAGCAGGTTTCAATGCTTATTTTAGGGAACATTTCGAGTAGCCTAGGTATTAGAGATGCCTATATCATTATAATTTGTGATTACAGTGTGAGAGCCCCTAATAGGGCTTATTTAGGTTACCCAATTACGGTAGTAAGTGCTCGAGGAGAAGAGACGCTATTTAGAACTATTAGTGACATGTTTCTCACACCACTATATTTAACGCTAGCTAATCGCACAGTTAGAGACTACGTATATACAGTCGGATTTGGTGATGAGGGTGTATTAGCATTGACGTGGACTAAGACTGGTGCAGACATGTTAATATCTAAGCTCGTGGTGTCAGCACTATACTATCTTAACTATACTAGCGTGTACAATTACAATTACTTTGAAAGCTACGAGTACACTGGTTACACTTCTCAACCTACTCCAATTAAAGCGGATTTAACGTGGTTCACCCCAATTTACGTTGACCGTGTAAACTTAGTGAGGATTACTGCTCGTGGAGAGACCTATGACGTGTACTTGTTACTAGCTGTTTTTAGAGTGAATTTTAAGTGAGAGTACATTAGGAGTAGGTGTTGCTCATGGTGTTACCTAGAAAAGAGCTTCCAGATATTGGCGAGCTAGTTATTGGAACAGTGCGTGAAATTCACGATTTTGGCGCTTACCTCGAGCTAGATGAGTATGGTGGATTAAGGGCTTTTCTACCGTGGAGTGAAGTCTCCTCTAAGTATTTTAGAGACATTAGAGAGGTTATTAGAGAAGACCAGAAAGTGGTTGTTAAGACTATTCGTGTTGATAGAGTTAAGAAGGCTGTTGATGTCTCACTCAAGAGGGTGGCAGACGCAGAGAGGCAGAAGAAGATAACTTGGTGGAAGAGGTTTACTAAGGCCTGTAAGATCGTTGAGTTAACTGCTCAGAGGCTTGGTAAGAGCATTGAGGAGTCCTACAGGGAAGTTGTGTGGCCACTAATGGATAAGTACTATGATGTCATGTACGCGTTTGAGGAGGCTGTTGTTAGTGGTCCTCAGGTTTTGAGGGATGCTGGTGTTCCAGAGTACTGGGTTGAGGCTTTAATTGAGGAGGCTCGTAAACACGTTAAGTTAAAAGAGGCCTCTGTTAGGTTTAATCTAGTTGTCCAGTCTCTTAGTCCACGTGGAGTTGAGGACGTGAAGACTTGTCTCAGCGCTATAGCTGAAGTGTTATCTTCTAGTAACGTGAAGTTTGACCTCTACACGGCTGGCTCTCCGAGGTATATACTAGAGGTCTACGCGCAAGACTACAAGACAGCTGAGAGCCACGCCTCTAGAGCGATCAGTGCCGGGGAGGCTAAAGCCAGAGAGCTCGGAGTCGTGTTTAAAGCTGAGCGTGAAAAGAAGTGAAGTGGCTT
>JAJHRJ010000038.1 GCA_020832865.1 Desulfurococcaceae archaeon | reverse complement strand
CTTCTAACTGTTAACAAAGAGTTTTCTTTGAAAAATTACATGAGATTACAACTAGATTTTTTGCTTAGTCTGAGTTGTTCTAATGTACTTTTCCATGTCAAAAAGCACATCCATTGTTTTAAAAGCACCGATGATAATTAGTACGATTCCAATCCCTAGTACTAGTATTCCAGAGAACCTGTTGTTTAAGTAGTGGATATATGCAAATAATGCTCCTATAAGGAGATGACCTTGTGAGATTCTCAAGTACATTGTTGATTCTCTCGCCTCACAAATTCCCGGCTTTTTTGACTTTGAATTATCTACTTGTAAATGCTCAAATTCATCTCTAATAGCGATGAAAACTCCAAATAAAGCTATATTGAAAATACAGCTTACTATAAATTCGTAGGTGCTACTAAACTCAAATGGCGTGAGAATATCAATGACTACTTTTGTAGTTGTAGACTCTGACGTGAGGGATGTATTGTACTCACTGATTACACTGCAAGCTTGATAGGCTAATAGTGCTTTTTGTGAAACTAGAATTACTATGTACATGAATATAAGGTACCTATATAGAATAAACCTATTACTCCACTTCACCAAGGTATCTATAGCATCATAGTAGAGTAGCTGTGGTATAAACCACGCAATAAAAGTAATAACAACGCAGGCGAGAACTGAGAGCAAATTTACAGGTGTAGCTGTTTTTAAGCAGAATTCTAGATAGTAAATTAAAATTAAAATTATAACAATAGAGATCGTTGCTGAGATGACAATAGTGGTTAAATATTGATATAGCCTAGATATACCCTCTCTAATCACCTCTGTAGAATTACGACTCATACCTCATCACATAGTAATCTATATCAGGTACCCCTGGTATAAAAGGATTATAGTAGGAGCTTAGTGAGAAAACATCTGTTTTAAGCTTAAACCTTATAATCATAAGAAGTATAAGGCGCGTGGTGAGTTTAAAGACTCTAATTACACTAGACTTAATTCTCTTATCCTCCATCGAATGGTATTGTTAAGATTACTGTATCTCCGTGTTGTAGTTTTCTATTTAGCTTTAACGTGAGTTCTCCATTAACAATTATAAGAACATTTCCGCTTAATTCCCCTTTCTCGTTAAAAATCCACTCTCTGAGTTTCACTCCGTGTATACGCGTAATGGCCTCTAAGAGGTCTCTTAGCGTTGTACAATCACTTACTGTGAACTCTTCTTCACTAGTATTAGTAACTGACATGAGTAGCTCTGAGATGTACTTTACTCTAACTCTCATCACCGTAAAGCTCCCTGACAACGTAGTCTAATCCTAGCTCGTAGAGCTTAGCAATAGTGGGTTTTCCCTCATCATTCCACCCCGCTATTTTATAGAAGAGCTTAATAGCCCTTGTAAACATTTCGCGGTCTATTCTCTGACCTCTTCTAGCTCCGAACTCTAATTCCTCAAAGAACCTCTCAGGTAGAGTGTCGTCTCTACTAGTAAAACCTTCACGTACATTGAAAGCCCTAGTGAGATTGAGTGCTCTCTCACTGGCTTTTAGCAGCGTCCACAGGCTAACATTCCAGCCCGTGGCCGCGTTTACTACTTCAACTAGGTGATTAGGAGTGTAGACACCGGCTGAGTGAGGTGTAAACGTAAACTTACATATCCCGAGGCAGTCTAGTAAACTCCACCAGAGCATTCCATAGTATACTACGCGAACCTTCTCATGACTTAAGTCTAGTCTACTAACAGGCCTAGTTACACCTAGAGCTACGAGATGCTCAGCTATCCTCTCAAACGATGGATCATGGGGGGACTGCAAGTGATCCGCTCCTATAGGTGAGAGCGCGTATGCTAAGCCCACTCCAACTTTACCTCTCGGCTCGTGCATAGGGATCTCACGGCCCTTGACGTGCATTGCGTACTTCACGGCTTGACCACCAATAATCTCAGCAGCTCTCTTAACACCCTCTGCTAGTATATCTCCGAAGCCTTCGCGATTCACTATCATGTGTAATAGCCTCAATACCGCCTCAGGGTCTCCGAATTTGAGTATTAAGCCATTAGTGTCTTTCTCACTTATAATACCCTTCTCAAAGAGCTCTATTGCAAAAGCTATTACTACGCCTGTGCTAATAGTGTCTACTCCGTAAGCATTACAAACCTGGTTAGCATAGGCTATAGCGTTCAAGTCGCTTACACCGCTGAGTGAGCCAAAAGCCGCTATAGTCTCATACTCGGGTCCACCGTAAGACGGGTCTGTCTCATAGGGGTATTTAGCCTTAACGTCTGGTTTACACTTAATAGCGCATGCGAAGCAAGTAGACCTCCCAGTGAGAATAGTCTTGTTTAAAGCCTCACCGCTTATTTCACTAGCATACTCAAAGCTACCACCTTTAAAGTTAAGTGTAGGCAGTGTGCCATCCTTGTTGAGTGGCACTACAAGCTCAGCTGTGCCATACGTGCTCCTCGACACGGCGCCAGGCTGTTTTCTCCAGTTCTCGTAAAACCACTTAGCGATCTCTACGAGCTTCTTCTGGTCGTAGAACTTCACGGTCCTCTTTGAGGCCTTAACAACGACGGCTTTAAGCCTCTTGGAGCCCATAACAGCTCCTAATCCACCTCTTCCAGCTGCGTACCTGTAATCAAACATTATATTAGCAAATCTCACTAGTCTCTCTCCAGCGGGGCCAATACACGCTACTCTAGCCAGAGGCTCACCTAGCTCTCTCCTGATCTCCTCAGTGGTGTTTTTAGTTAACTTACCCCAATGGTGCGAGGCGTCTCTAAGATCTGCTTGCCCATCTTTAATCCACAGGTAAACAGGTCTCTCGGAAATCCCCTCGATAATTACCACGTCAAAGCCAGCATATTTAAGCTCAGGTGCGAAGTACCCTCCAGCCTCAGACTCGCAGTATGTACCAGTCAGCGGGGACTTAGCTCCCACGACTATCCTATTAACGCCGGGAACTGGGACGCCCGTAATAATACTAGTAGCGAAGACTAGTTTGTTCTCTGGGCTAAGAGGATCTATGTGGGGCACTAGCTCCCTGAACAGTATATAGGCGACTAGTCCACGCCCACCAAGATACTCTTTGTACAACTCCTCAGTTACTTCTTCAACTCTAATACTCCTAGTTGAGAGGTTAACTCTAAGCCACTTACCAGTAAACCCGTAGGGCATGTCTTAACACCCGCTTTAAACTACAAGTAGTAGGAGGAAATATTGAAGGGTATTAGAAGGCGCGGTAAGAGAGGGTTACATTAAACTTGATCACAATGATTTTTGTGAGCACTTATTAACCGCCGTGTAGTGGTGGTAAGACGTCAATAACATCTCCACTCCTTATTACAGCTTTATCTCCGCCTAGGAATACTATGTGTCTCCCATTAACTAGTATAGTGATCCCTCTCACTTCAACACCTTTCTCATTCATTGCAATGTACTCGCCTAAAGCTGGATATTTTCGCAGTATTTCACTAACAAGGTCAATAAATAAGACTCCACTACTTGGCACTTCTACCTCTAATTTCTCACTAATAATCTCTCTTAGCATGCCGTAAAAGCGCACTACAACCATCACTGAGACACCTTAAGATAAATAATACAAAGAGCCAGGGATTTAAGATAAGCGGAGACGACTAAATACTCACGCTAAGAGCTCCTGTAGTCCGAGTCTCTCAAGTGTTTCTCTGAGTGGTACTCCGTGAGAGTCCCAGCCTCTCTTAGCGTAATATAAGTCTAGCATTTTCTCGAAGTCTTCTCTAGTTATAACCCAGCCAGTGTCTTCTCTAGGCTCGTGTAGTCTATGCGGTAAGGTGTCATCTCTCCTCCTAACTCCCTCTCTCACGTTGAACAATCTCGTTAAGTTGTATATTCTCTCACCTAGTTTAAGAAAGCCCTCGTCATCGTAGTTGAAGCCTAGGGTATTAAGCATCTTAATGTAAACTCTGATCATTTCATCCGGGGGCCTAATAGCGTTTGAGGGTATATTGTCACAGGCTATTAGAGTCCACAGCGCGGCGTTTCTGTCTTGTAGGTGCTTAGTTAAGTTCACAAGCTCCTCCAGCGTGAGCTTAGAGGTCACTTCTGCTCCAACAGTCCACGCTCTTAAGTGATCACCACCTCTATCAGCTGTTGCGTAGGCTAAAGCCATGCCCACAACACCCCTGGGATCATAGGCTGGTAATTCTAAGCCTTTAATGTGGAGAGCGTACTCCTCAGCGTTAAGTGCTTTAGCGGCTCTTGCGAGGCCCTCAGCTAATATGTCTCCTAAACCCCTCCTGTAGGCTATGTCATATATGATCTTAATGTACATGTCTACATCTCCCCAGAGTACTCTGTACTCTCTTAGTAGGCCTCTCTCCGAGAGCTCTGAGATAAAGGCGAGTATGTTGCCCACGGTAATAGTGTCCATGCCGAGAGCGTTAAGTGTATTGTTTATTAGCATTAATGCTCTCCTGTCCAGGATGAGGATGTTAGGGCCATTCATAGCAACTGTTTCATACTCTATTCTCTCAGTCGCGAAGCCTCCCTCTCTGAGTGTCGTACCACAGTGCACTGGGCACGTAGGACACGTTAACTTCTTAGTGAGTATTTTACTCCATGCTTCATCTGATAATTCTCTCCACAATTCATGTGTACCAAGCTGGAAGTTCTTAGTTGGAAGTATCTTAGCTTCAGCTGAAATTTTAAACACAGGTAAATTACCGCCAATTCCAATGCCTGGAATTACGTCTTCCTCTATTATTTTTAAGTACTTACTAGTGAGTTCTCTCTGAATACTCCTGTCTACTCCCTTAGCTAAGTCTTCAAAACTAAGCCAACCCTTCAGTACAATTGCCTTTAAGTTCTTAGATCCAAGCACTGCACCGAGCCCTCCGCGCCCCGCTACTCCCGGCCTAGTAGTAGGATTCTTCCTCCAGTCTATGTATACTCCAGCAAACCTAACGCGGTTTTCTCCAGCGGGGCCTATTGTCAAGACACTATAGTCACGAAATACTTCTCCAACCTCGTAGGTTGTCTTACCTCTGAGGTTCTCACACTCG
>JAJHRJ010000037.1 GCA_020832865.1 Desulfurococcaceae archaeon | reverse complement strand
GCATATGGATGGGGTGGTCGTAGCGCTGAGTTAAAGAGCATCCTCGAGAGCTATGGGTGCCGTGAAGTACACTACTATGAGGCTACCCCCAGCGGACTTCAAGGCCTTATTAAAAACGTGGAGGAAGTATTTTCCCTCTAACGGTACTTGATGTTATTTGTGAATTCTTGTATTTCTGTTTGAGGGGGTTGCACCTCGATGTGAGTTCACTTGTTTCACTCACACGCCATGGGTACCCGTTGAGCCCAATGCCACAGGGCTTCCATCTGAGCCTCTCTGCGTCACCGCAACGGGGATCATCCACGTAACTATAATAAGAGTAAAGGTATTTGAACATTACCCTATAACACCAAGTATTCACAATTACTCACAGATATTCAAACTTATCGCTAACTCTGTAACTGCCTTATTGGAAGTAAAAGAGAGCGCGCGTTAACTTCAACATCAGCTAAGCTAGTAGAGTCGAAGAATTAAAAGGGGATTTTTGTGTTTTCTCTTAAATCTGGTTGTTTACGTAGTCGTGTAGTGAAGGCTGAGAGGTTATGAGTTTTTAGTTATAGTGAAGAGCAGTTAGAAAAGCTGAGAGTTGACAAGCAAAAACTACGTGAAATTATAAAAGAGCTCTCTAAGTGGAGGGCGCACGCTACAATACTATTAAGCCTTTACGTACCGCCAGGTAGGCCGATTGGAGATGTCTTAGCATTGTTGAGACAAGAGATCTCTGTAGCTGAGAACATTAAGTTAAAGAAGACTAGAAACTCGGTAGAGTGGGCTTTAAACGTAGCCTATGACAGGTTGAGTAAAATTCCAAAGATACCGGACAATGGCCTAGTGCTCTTTGCCGGGTTAAACCCAGACACTGGTGACAGCGTCGTTATTATGCTTATACCTCCCGAGAAGGTTCCTATCTTCTTCTACAGGACAGATAAACAATTTCACACGGAGTTCCTAGAGGAAATGATCTCGGAATCCAGCGTAATTGGACTCCTACTAGTTGAGAGAGACTACGCTACTATTGGGCTACTCAAGGGGAATAGGCTTGAGGTAGTAGAGGAGATAGAGGGGTATGTGCCAGGTAAACACCACAAGGGTGGTCAAAGTCAGCGGAGATTTGACAGAATAATTGAGCAGCTTGCTGAAGAGTTCTATAAAAGAGTTGGTGAGCACGCTAACAGGGTATTCTTACCTCTACTAGAGCAGGGAAAGCTAAAGACCATTATTATTGGGGGGCCTGCTTACGCTAAATATGACTTCTTACAGGGAGACTATCTCGACTATAGGCTTAAGCAAATAGTAGCAAAAGAGCTAATTGATGTCTCATATCAAGGTGAGGCAGGTTTAAGAGAACTTGTACTTAAAGCTGAGGATATTCTCCAGGGTCAAGAGTACGCTGAATCACTGAAATACCTAGAAGAGTTTAAGTACCACATTGCTAAGGACGATGGTCTCGCGGTATACGGTGAGGAAGAGGTAAAGTTGGCTCTTCAAAGCGGGCTCCTTAAGGTACTACTTCTCGGGGAGAATAGAGAAGACTTACTCGAATGGCTTGAAAAAACACCACAATACAGCGTTAAAGTAGTAGTTATAAGTAAATCTGTGCCTGAAGCAGAGTGGTTTTATAAGACATTTAATGGATTAGCAGGTATACTCAAAACTAGAATTACTTATTTTAAAGAATAGTACTGCTTAGAAAGTAGCTACCCAAAGGTTTGTTTGGAGAAACGAGTAGTTTTACTTAACTCTCTTCTTAAAATACCCTTATTTCTTAGCAGGGGGTTAAATTGAGGGGAGTAGAGTCTATAGTTGGAGCTTACTTAGCTCTAATTATGGTAGTTGGAGCAGTGACTGGTTTATATGTATGGAGCAAGTATTCTACACTACATCTTAGAGAAAACATCGAGGATGCTAGTAGTAGATTTTACTACATGCTGTATCCACCTGCTTTAACGCTTAGCTATAGTAGCAATGGGTCACTCCTGCTTACAGTGTATCCGCGTATACCCATTTATATTAAAGAGATCCTCCTAAAAGGCGTCAATGGGGAGCTATTACACTACAACTCTCTGAATGTATTCGCTAATAGTCCGTATATAGTTGAGATCCCCATTTTTGATAAGCCTTTTTACATCTTACTAGTATCCCGTGAAAACATAGTATACTACTATTCTCCACGCGAAGACCCAGGTCTCTCCACAGCACCTGACTATATAAGGAGTAAAAGCTACGTAGACTCTGAACTAATAATGTACTTATTGAGTAATCACAACTCTACTAGTAATCCCGCTCAAGTAGTACTACTCAGCTACGGTTATAAACTTCACGCCGGAAAAGTTGATAGTAATCTCTACAGTCAACCCGGTTTTAAAGAATTTTTATTCTTAACTGCGCCTATTGACTGCAATAAAGTAAAGTTCTCCACGACTACGAAAACGTACTATGATTTACCATGTAATTGTAACTTGTCTAGTACACACCACTGGGTTACCTACGGACTATACGGTATGTCCTCGACTACGCCATACTACTCGCCCACCGATCCCTACTACTTCATTCAGAACAGTAGTCTACTCATTATTGGAACAGGGCTAACAAACAGCTACTATAACTATAACTACTTCCAAGTGTATAGGCTTTTAAAATACACGGGTAATAGTCTCATTAAATTCAACGTGACTGTGAAAATACGAGGATATTACTATGACGCGCAGGGTAATCAGCAACCACTACAACTAGACTTTACTCCAGTAGTGTACTTATATGATGCTGATACATCTCCCTACAATCCTGTTACGCTGATAACCGGCTATTACGCAACATATGACTACAAGCTCTGGCTCAAGAGAACACCCCTAGAAGTAAACTATACAACAATTAACAGCATAGAGTTCTGGATGAAAACATATAGCCTAACCATTAATCCTCTAGAAATAGGATCAGACTCTCTCATGATACTAGTAGGAGTGGAGGTGCTAAATACTTCTGGTAGACCTGGCTATATTGAAGTCGAAGTACAAGTTGAAGCCTAATAGTACCTCGATTTTTACGAGAAACAGTACAGGTATATGCCAGTGGCAATGGCTACTATACCGCCTATTATTCTTATTAGCTCGGAGTACCTCTCTGAAATACTCCAACTAATCATGTACTTTGTTGTTTTAAATATCCCAATTAATCCGAGAGTTATTAGTATTAGCGGAGATACAAAGACAAGTATATAGAGAAGCGTCAGCGGAATCCACAAGTATATAGGAGTGTACACTGTTATCGTGTTGTAGACGAAGTAGAGTCCAGCACTGCAGGGTAGTATTGTGAGAGACATTACTAGTCCAAGTACCACTAGGTATGTGTATCTTATTAAGTTAGGGAGATCGCGTATTTCACCCAACTTCATTCTCTTAACAGCTCTGCATAGAACGCCCATGTCTTCTCTGCACACCAGCTCAGTTATTTTAGTGCTCTTTTTTACTAACTTAACTACTCCGTAGAGAACTACTGCGAGGCCATATATGATGATGAAGGGGGCTACGTCTGATCTCTCCAGGCTAATCCACGATAAAACACTTCTCAGCATGTAGCCTAGTATAAAGTAGCCTAGTCCAACAGCTGTTATAAAGAGAAAACTCGCTTTCAGCACTCTACCTGGACTACTTAAACCTAGTGATATGAGTATACTCGCATATATCGCGAAGAAACACGGATCTACCGAGTCTATTAGAGCGTAAGTTACTATGAGTGGAATAAGGTAGCCCAAATCCAAGATAAAAGCACCTTATCGAAGTCGCTGTAGAAATCTATACTTGAAGCCCCTTTAAACTAAAAGTGTGAGCATAGCTGCTATTAGTACTGGAATTAGACTATACTTAAATAGCTGTAATAGTGCCTGCTCTATTCTATAGCGGCCCATTATACTCCGTACTAGTGTAACTATAACCGTGATCACAGTGTATTTTACTATAAGTAGTAATACGCCGCCTAGAGAGAGATGTCTAAATGGAAGTGGTCCAGCGAGAAACACGTAGACTCCTAGGAGAATAGATACTGCTAGGTCCACATCGTGTAGTAATCTTAGTAGTGCTAATAGTGGACCAGAGAACTCTGTCTCAAAGCCAGCAATTATTTCCTGCTCAGCTTCTGGTATATTAAATGGCTGGTACATAGCCTTAGCTTGGAGACTAATAATAAACGCTATGAAGCAGAGAGTCATTATTAAAGCCGTCAATGGGCGTTCCCACGCCTGGTATATGTTTACATAGCCGCTTAAACTCATTAGTAGCCCGCTGCTCCTTGTGGATAGGTATACTGGGATAATTATACTAGCGAAGAAGGCTGGTTCAGCTATTGTAATTATACTTAGTAGTCTTGAAACACCTATACTTGTATAAGGACCAGGCATAGCTAGTGACGCCATTACCATAGCTACTAGCGGCATAACACTAGCCATGTAGAAGAATATAAGTATATCAAATTCGCAACTTATTCTAAATGGGCTTAAAGGCAGGAATACTAGTGCACTAATAGGAAACACTATTCCCACTAGTAGTAGGAGTTCAGCTGCCTTCACCATGCTAAACCTAGTTTTCACGGTCTCCTTAACGCGTAAGAGCTTCCAGAAGTCGTAAAATGGCTGAAGAACACCAAATGGCCCAACATAGCTAGGGCCCATTCTACTCTGAAACCTCGCTGATACTTTTCGTACTATGTACTGTGTAAAGAGTGCTAGTGAAACAGTAAATAATAGTCCTGGAAAGACAATAGCAGATACTACTGCTAGAATGATCTCGCTGATCATAGTTACCCGCCTACGAGTTTTAGCACCGTGAATATAACCACCGAGATCAAGAGGAGCACTCCAAACCACGATGAAATAAACTTATACCAGTCATGTAGACTACCAGTGTGAACTCTGCTAATTAGCATGTTATAAATTGACCTCGCAAATCTCCTCATAAACCCCCAGTATAAGGCAGCCACACTAGGAGACAACCTTGAGACAACACTCTCTGGCTCACCAGACAAGTAGACATCTGAAACTCTAATAGTGCGCGACTTCAGCGC
>JAJHRJ010000036.1 GCA_020832865.1 Desulfurococcaceae archaeon | reverse complement strand
TTGTTAGTCCAAATACCAGCCGTATACGCTTAGTCCTCAGATCAAGGTCTAGGTATCTCGCTCTAAGAGCACGCGACTATAGGTTTAACCTTTACATCCCAGCTGGAATTGTCTTAAACAATCACCTCCCTCACCCATATATGAGAGTATATGTTAAAGACGATTATGCGGATTTTATAGCGAGGGGTAGAACACTCTTCTGCAAGCACGTGTTAATGGCTGATCCTGAGATAAGACCACATGATGAGGTACTCGTCGTAAACACTACCGGTAAATTACTGGCTGTTGGAAGAGCTCTAGTTGCGGGGGGAGAAATGGTTTATTATAAACGTGGAGAGGCTGTAAGAGTGCGTGAAGGTGTTAATAGTGGTTAAAAGGATCAAGTTTATACCCTTAGTGAAGTCGTTTAAGCTCGAGGAGTTTAAAGACTCATACTTTATAACTGGTTATCAGGGATATGGACTAGTTGGCTATATCACAACACGCTACTTAGCTAGAGAACTTGGCCTGAGAAAAGTTGGTTTTATTAAGACAAGGTATATGCCTGACTTTACAATGTACACAAGGGATCTCGACCTAATCTACCCATTTGAGGTCTACGCGGATACCATTGGCAGTAACAAGGTTGTTATAGTTGTTAACAACGCTATTCCAAGCAATGCAGAGAAAACAGCATACACAGACTTCATAGCGCGCTTTGCCAAGAGGCTAGGCGCTAGAGAAGTCATACTAGTAGGAGGTCTAGATCAAGAGTATAAGACTCGCCCGGAGGAGAAGTACCGGTGGATTCCAATAAACGACCCTCTAACTAAGCTCGAGGCTAATGTTCTCGAAGATAGGTACATTATGGGATTACTGGCTCTCACAATGCTATTCACGAAGGCCTATGGTCTAAGAGGACTAGTTATACTTCCTTTCACTGAGCCGTTTAAACCTGACCCCCGTGCTAGTGCCGTAGCTGTGGATGTTATTGCAAGTATTCTCAGAATTAAAGTAAATACTGATAAGCTCATGGAGGAGGCTGCTTTACTCGAGGCTATTGAAGCTGAAAAAGAGAGATTTAGAAAGACTATTGATGAATTAGAGAAGAGACCTCGTTCAACCTACATGTAGCAACCTCGACATTAGCGACTTTTATTTCTCTTAAGAGCTTCTCTGTGATTCTTTCTCCTAGCCAAGCCGTAATTACTATGATCACTTTAGACGGCTTACTCTCTATAAGCGTCTTTAAGTGTCTTCTCAGAGCCCTGAAACTAATCGTGTTCCTTAAAATACGGCACTCATGCTGATAGAACGGGTATGTTGAAGCGAGCTCTGGGGGAATTATGCCAAGAACTGGGTGTAGGAAGACTATTTTCACTTGCTTATTTCCTCCGTAGATTTCAGATAGTGCCTTATACTCGCTCTGAGAAGTATACGGCTTCTTATAAGCTGGTAAAATAATGACAACTTTACCCTTTATGTATTTAGAGAGAAAACTATCCGTGCTCTTAACGTTAAGTGTAACTTTGGGATTATAGTGCGAGAACTCGCTTATTAGTAGTAAAGCCCTGCCGCCGGGATTTACTCTAGGTGATAGTTTCTCCAATAATTTAGTGTACTTTAATAGAATAGTAAAAGCCTCTCTGAGACTTGGGTGCGCATTAGCCCTCCACTCTAACATCTCCCAGAGTCTATTCTCTTTAATTGCCTGTTTAACACGCTTAGCTTCCTCGTAGAGCACGTAAAGGTTATGTAGAGCTAAAAGCTCCTCCCTCCTATGATGAGGCATTTCTAGCAGATCACGCGGCGTGTACTTAGAGCAGACGGGGCAAGAACATGGAAAGTACTCCATTTCACGTATATTTCTAGTGCCATCCTCAACGAGGTATCTTCCATCTCTCGCGTATAGCACATAGCTTGCAGAGTCAAACATATCTGCACCTACTGCTACGAGAAACGGTATTACCATTGGGTGCCCGACTCCAAATACGTGGAGAGGTCTATCTGGCGGCGTATTCGCCCTTACAGTAGCAACTATTTCTACCAATTCAGCGTACTTGTACTTTTCTAGCATTACTGTGGGTGATCCCACCGCGTATATGTGATATGGTAATTTAGCAGCTAGTCTCGAAGACCTCTGTAAGAGGTCTATAAAGGGGGCTCCCTGAATGGGGTATACCCACAATTGCTCACTATCCTCGATGAGGGGAAGAGACTCTAGTCCACGCTTATACGTCTCTAGAACAGCTTTTTCTGCGTCTTCACGGCTCATTGTACTACCAGTAGGCACGTCGAGTATGATTGCTATATCTGATCCTATAGCCTTCTCGTAGTTGACAATAGTCTTATTGTCGACATCTATGTCGCCGTATACTAAAATCTGATAGCCACCGGAGTCTGTCATAATAACCCTGCTCCAGCCAAGTTCGCTATGTATGCTTTTAACCGCACCACTGTTTCTCTTATAGAACAAGTAGGCATTTGTAATTATACCACTAAATCCTACTTCACTAATAACTCTAAGTCCTGGTACTTGTCTTACAGGGTCTACTACGGGGAGAACAGCAGGTGTCTCTAAGGCTCCGTGCTGAGTAAAAAGCCTCCCTATTCTACCAGCTAAATCTCTCCTCTTAACTTCAAAAAACACTTCTCATTAACCTTGTAGACCCTTCTTCTTCAGCTCAATGTACTTCTTGTAAACGCCGTATAGGGTTTCAGCCATAGCGCCTGAGCCTGTAACTCCCTCCTCGCTAACTCTATACCTGCCTAGCACTTCTACTGATCTGGCCTCAGGAATAACTTTCACCGCGTGTTCCTGTAGCTTGAGCTCCTTTAGCAGGAACTCTTTAAACTCCTCTGGGTTAAATAACGGCTCCTCTACCGCGATTATCTCAGATATTCTCTCACCTTTAACAATTATCTTGGAGTACCTCGAGCCAGCCTCATCTACGACGTTTTTTAATAGTATATTTAGAGATGGATGATCGAATCCTACTAGCACACCCTCATATTGCTTACCACTTACTAGAACTACTCTTATTCTCCTATCTAGTAATGTTACAAGCTCATTTATTAGCCTCCTTGAAGCATCAACGGCAGACATACATGCCACCTGTGGTTACTATTTCTTATACGGTAAATTTTATTTAAAAACATGTAACTTAACTTTATGTTATATTGTAGTGTATAGGGGGTTTCATTGGAAATAAAGTGCAGAGTTAAAGAAGTAACCTCACTTCGTGTTCCAAGAATTTACAGAGTAAAGGGTGTATGTGAAGGGGGTATAGAGGAGGTTGAAGTAGAGTTTCACGAAGATGTCTTAGAGAGACCTCGTCAAGGCGCCGAGTTAATTCTGAGTATAACTAGTGATAAAGAAACGTGTTTAAACCACTATTTCTGCGCACACGGCTATGTAGTTTCAAACACACTAATCGGAGAAATCTACCGGGTTATTATATCGCTCTACGGTCTACTAGTTGTTTTAAAAAGTAAAAAACCACTAGACTATAACAGCATGGATCACGTTTACGTGGGAGCTTCTATTAAGTAACCAGCGTCTTTAGTCTAGGAATTCTTTCACTGCTCTCTCTAAAAACCCTATTTAAAACTTTCCTGTGGAGCCATTTTAAGTATACCTAGTTACCGAGTAGGGGGGTTAAACTTGGCTGAGCGCGAAGTTGTACTGAGACTTTATCGTGTTTTAAACAGCAGAGATACTGATGTTGAAAACGAACTGAGAGAGCTCAGTGAAGTCATAAAGACCAGGTCTCAGCTAACTAGGAACGTGGAGTACATTACTATCTCGAAGATTAGTAGAGGAGATGTGAAGGGCTTAATAGTGATCAGGGGTAAAGATGAGAATGTTAAAGAAGAGTCTCAGCTATTGGTTACCCTTGTAAAGTCTACGTTTAAGACAATAGACGTGGAGACATATTCCTCTAGGAGTATTTTCACAACTATTGCAGGTGCTATAAAGAATTTTTTCTGAGAAGACTTCCTGTAGGGTACACTATTCCGCCAGTGCAGGAAACACGCCTTAAATACCCCGAGCAACAAGTGCCCGTAGAGGAACGCGACAATGGTGAGCCACACGTAGTTATTGGAAAAATACTAAACCATATCCCGGAGTATCCTGCGAAGCTATATAAAAGTGCTCTTTTTAGACACGCATTGATCACTGGGACTACAGGCTCAGGTAAGTCTTACACAGCTTCGAGAATAGCTGAGCGCGTGTGTAGAGAGCTGAAGATCCCCGTCCTCCTTGTAGATTGGCATGGAGAACACAGTGAAATGCTCACTGAATATACTCACATAGAGCCACGTGAACTACCCCTGCAGCTACTCACTGGAGAACCAAGCGATCTAAGCGTTATTGCCAGCATATTTGAGCTTACACCACCACAGGAATACATATTAGAGAAGGTGATTAAGCAAAAAGACCCAGCTAAGATCACATCTATAGAGAGTCTATTAGACTCCATTGATGTACTACCCGAAGAGTCCTCTTGGTTTAGAGAGTCAAAGCTGTCATTACACAGGAAGCTGAGCGTCCTAGCCAGAGACGAGTACAGTGATCTCTTCAAGGTATACAGAGCCCCAGGCATAGCACTTACTAGGCTCACCACGGATCAACACTGTCCTCTCATCGTGGATGTCAGCGTGATAAGTGATCTCTCCGTGAAGAGACTATATGCCTCTCTACTAGTTAAGCGCGTAGTCAACTACTCTATAAGGCAACAAAGACCTCTACTAGTGATTATTGAAGAGGCTCAAAACTACCTCTCAAGGCAGGCACCGGTCAAGCCTATATGTGAGTTACTGAGAGAGATCCGCAAATTTCACGTGGGTCTAGTGATCCTTGCGCAGTCAATATCTCAACTAGTGGAAGACGCCTTAGCAAACACTAATACCAAGATAATACACTCTATTAAATCCAAGCAAGACTTAGAAGTAGTAGAAAAAGCTGTATACATAGACTACTCATTTCTCTCATTAATACCATACTTAGAAGTAGGTGAAGCCGTATATACCACTATAGGTTTAAAAAAACCCGTATTAATTAGAGTAGAGTGAAATTTACTCTTCCTCCTTCTTCTCTTCCGGCTTTTTACCGACTTCCTCCTTCTTCTCCAGCTTACTAGCTGCTATGATGTCGTCTATTCTTAAGATTATAGTAGCTGCCTCGGTTCCACCCTTAATAGCTGTCGCAACAACAGACTTTGGCTCAAGAACACCGAGTTTATACATATCTAC
>JAJHRJ010000002.1 GCA_020832865.1 Desulfurococcaceae archaeon | reverse complement strand
GATGTGAGAGAAGTTGTATTTGCGTCTTCAAGCACAGTTTATGGTGAAACACCCGGAGGACCTCTTCCCGAAGACGCGCCTTTAAGACCTGTATCTGTCTATGGGGCGAGTAAGGCGTCTTGCGAGGTTCTACTACATGCCTATAGTGTTCTCTATGGTTTGAGAGCAGTTATTTTGAGGTATGCTAATATAGTTGGCCCGAGACTTAGACATGGAGTTATATACGACCTACTTATCAAGCTGACTAGAAACAAGAGTGAACTAGAAGTCCTAGGTGACGGAGAGCAAGTTAGAAGCTACTTACACGTCAAAGACGCAGTAGAAGCTACACTACTAGCCTGGAGGCAAGTAAGAGATCACTACTCAGTGTTAAACGTGGGTAATGTTGACTGGATTACCGTAAAAGACTTAGTGGGAATTATTCTAAGAGAAACCGGCTTAACGACTGTGAGAGTAGTGTATAAGCCGGTTCTACACGGGGTCGGCTGGCCTGGAGATATAAAGAGAATCATACTTGACGTTAAGAAAATTATGTCACTAGGTTGGAAGCCGAGGATGAGCTCTAGTGAAGCCGTTTCAGACACGGTAAGGCAACTTATAAGAGAATTAAACTTGAAGTTCACGTAGCCCGGGAAAAGCATAAATACGTGGTGCCTTATTATAAGTGTTAACAGAGGGCTCTTGTAGATGTCTCTTAGTGATCTATGTAACGTGAAAGCCGCTGTACTGGCAGGTGGTGTTGGCTCTAGATTTCACCCATACACGGAAATAATACCAAAGCCTATGATACCACTAGGTAAGTCCGAGAAGCCGGTGCTTGAACTAATAGTTACGTGGCTTAAGAGGCAAGGCATTAAAGACTACGTGTTCCTAGTAGGATACAAGTGGAAGTACATATTCAACTACTTTGGAGACGGCTCAAGACTCGGTGTTAAAATAGAGTATTCTCTTGACGAGGAAGACGGATACAGGAATACAGGTGGCGCGTTACTTAAAGCTCATAGAAAGGGGCTAATAAAAGATACAGTTGTATTCTGGTATGGGGACATTCTAGCTCCTATAGACGTGAGAGATCTACTCAAATATCACATTAATAAGAAAGCAGATATAACGCTCGTCTTAGCGGAGAACTATAGTGTGCCTGTGGGAGTAGCTAGGTTAAGTGGAGATCAGAGGGTGACAGAGTTCGCTGAAAAGCCGAAAATAAACCTCCACGTGACTATTGGTGTAGGCGTTCTTAACACTAAGCTATTTGATCGGAATATTGAAGAAGAGCTGGGGAAAGACTTCGACTTTATGGGTGACTTTGTACCATATTGTATACGAATGGGTTGTGGAGTCTACGGATATCTTCATAGGGGCCTGTGGATTGATGTAGGGAGCCTTGAGAAGTATAAAAAAATCAACATGGAGGAAATAGCGATCTTTGAGGAGTAAATCTATGAGCCGAAAGCGCGGTCTCCGGCATCTCCGAGGCCAGGCACAATATACCCTCTACTGTTTACTTCGGGATCAACGGTTATAGCGTACATTTTTAAGTCTATGTTAAGCTCCTCGCTCACCCTTTTAAGTCTCTCGATAGCGATCGGAGTCGCTATAACTGAGGCTACGTAGTACTTCTTAGCCCTCCCTCTCTGAACGAGTTCACGTAGTACTCTCGCAAGGGTTGAACCTGTTGCAACCATGACATCGCTTATGATAATCACGCTATCAGCAGTTATCCTGGGAGTTTTAATATATGATATCTCTACTTCGAACTCCCAGTTATGCATTCCTTTTTCTTCCACTCTTCTTGCAGCAATCACGCCCTGCTTTGCACTATAAAAGATCTTGATAAGTCCCTCTGTTAAAGGCCAGGCAGCCCTGAGGACAGTGACAATAATCACGTTATCTAATTCTCTGATCCTGGTGCCTTTCACTCTTATGCCTAGAGGTGTCTCTACTTCGACGAGCTCTGTATCGAGATCTTCTATTATCTCAAGCCCAAGTATTCTTCCTAATCGTACAAGGCTTTTTCTAAAATCTATTTGTGAAGTCTCTCTATTTCTTAACACTGTCAGTATGCTCTGCGCGTACTTCCTATTTACCACTCTTAGCTCAAACAACAAAGCCCCGTTATTCAATATCCAGGTAAAGCTACTTTAATAATCTCAGAATTAGATCCTTAATAGCAGCCTGCAAAGCACCGTGAATAGACAGCATTATCTTCTGTGTAGTAAAGCTCTGATACATGAACAGTCCCAGTGTTATTTGGTTTTACTATGACAGGCCTAGATTAAAAGGGAATTTTGTATCTATGATCTCAGACTAGGCTCTTAAGATTTAAAAGGCTATATTTGTGAGATTGTAAACCGGGTTATTTACGTGAGTGGTAACACGATACAGGATATTCACATAGTACGTGGTATTTATAGGCATGCATGTCCGAACTGTGGCGGAGCAATAAGTGACCTGAGATTACTGTATAAAGCTCCATGTGAAGAGTGCTTGCCGGAGAATAAGTTCTGGGAACTAGTACATAAAGCAGCTAATTACAGTAGAGTAGAAAGGCTTAAACTATACGCTAGTAGTATTAGTAAGTCACGTATTAAGAACTTGTCTAAGTTAGTAGAGGAGGAGGATAGACTGAGAGACTTTGAAGAGTTCTTTAAGAGAGCAACAGGGTTCTCAGTGTGGAGTGCTCAAAAAGCGTGGGCTAGGAGACTACTCAGGGGAGAGTCTTTTAGTATAATTGCCCCGACTGGCATGGGTAAAACTGTCTTCTCACTAATTGCGGCCCTCTACCTGATTAAGCATGGGGGTAAAGATAGTGAAAACAGCAAGGTCTATTTAGCCTTCCCCACAACACCTCTACTCATTCAGTCCTGGAGGAAGTTAGTGGAGTTCGCCAGGAATACGGGGAATGATGTTTGTGACGAGGAGAGGTGGAATAAGGAGTGTTTAAGAATAGCCTACGTACACAGTAAAATGAATAAGAAGACTAGGGAATTCATGTTAGAGAAAATAAAAAACGGAGACTTCGACGTTCTATTAACAACAAGTGCTTTTATGCATAGACACCACGAGATTATACCTAAAGGCTTATATGCTCTAATAGTAATGGACGACGTGGATTCTGTTCTTAAAAGCGGAACAGCTGTAAGGAAGCTACTTAAGATCGTAGGACTAAGTGATGAAGACGTGGATAGTGGATTAGAGCTGATAAAGCTCAGAGCAAAAATAGTGACATTACCAGCTAGTGAGGCTGAGAATGCCAGGTTTAAGCTTAAAGAACTAGAGAAGAAGCTCACTAAAATTAGAGAGAAGATAAAGACAGTACTTGTAGTAAACAGCGCTACTGGGAGACCGCGAGGTATATACTCAAAGTTATTTAAGGTCTTCTTAGGCTTCGAAGCAGGGTCTAAACCTGAGGCTATAAGAAACATTATTGATACATATGTGGCCCCGAGTCCTCAGCGCAGCGTTGAAGACGTAGTCGTAGAGTTAGCGCTGAAGCTTAAAGACGGATTCTTAGTGTTTGTACCAGTAGATAGGGGTATAGAATATGCTGAGTACCTAGTATTAAAACTGAGAGAAGCAGGGATTAAGGCAGAGGCATTTCACGCTGGGAAGTCTGCTGAGTTAATAGAGGCCTTTGCGAGGGGAGAATATAATTGCCTAGTGGGGGTTGCAACATACTATGGCACTATGGTTCGAGGTGTAGACTTACCTACCAGAGTTAAATACGTGGTGTTTGCAGGTGTACCAAGGCACAAATTCAGCTCTAGGCTCGAGACTGTATCTCCACTGGACATCCTCAGGATGCTAGTTGTAATCCGGGATGTTGTAGAAGAAGGCGAGAGAGAGGAAATAGATGCACTTATTGGGAGGCTCTCACGCAGATTAAGGTTAATGTCTCAAGGAGCTCTCATGAGGCTTAGAGAAGAATATATTAAGGCTATATCAACTGGTCAATACGATGAGAAAAACTCTCTTTTAAGAGACCTGATCAGAGCATCTGGAATTCTACGTGAAAAACTCAGTAAAGAGGAAGTCTGGAGCAGGCTGAGTCAGCTAGGTGAAGTAGCCGTCATTAGAGAAGGAGATTCCATGTATATTTTAATACCAGATGTCGCGACGTACATACAGGCTAGTGGAAGGTGTTCACGGCTCTATCCAGGAGGCATCACTAAGGGTCTCTCAGTACTGGTTGTAGATGATGTAAGACTACTAAGAGGACTTACTTCTAGAATGAGGTGGATTTTCGAAGACTTCAAGATATATGAGCTCAGGGAAATTGAACTTGAGCGCGTTATTGAGGAGATATCGGGTGAGAGGGTCAGAGTAGCAGAGATCCTCTCAGGTAAAGTAGCGCCGATAGGTGCACTTGACTTGGTTAAAACAGTGCTCTTTATTGTAGAGTCACCTAATAAGGCGCGGACAATAGCGAATTTCTTCGGTAAGCCGAGTGTGAGAGTATTTGAGAATAATGTGAGAGCATACGAGGTCACAATAGGCAAATATATAGTTACAGTGATCGCTACAGGAGGGCATGTCTACGACCTGGTAGTTGATGAGAAGCTTCCCGAAGCTAAAAACACGGATCACCTGTATGGCGTTATCAAGATAAATAAAAGATACATTCCAGTATATACGGATATAAAGACGTGTGCTCGTGGACATCAATTCACAGATGAGGTTGAAGAACAAGGCATTTGTCCAAAATGCGGATCTCCTGTTGAAATAACACGTAAACGAGGGATCATAGAGGTTCTTAGAAAATTGGCTAGTGAAGCGGACATTGTGCTAATAGGCACAGACCCGGATGCTGAAGGCGAGAAGATCGGCTGGGACATTAGAGTTCTACTAGAACCTTACGCTGAGAAGATCTACAGAGTGGAGTTTCATGAAGTAACGAGAAGAGCTATTCTCAGCGCGCTCGCAAAGCCTGGTGAATTTGACGTTAAACGCGTAGAGTCTCAAATAGTTAGGCGTGTAGAGGACAGGTGGCTGGGTTTTGCTCTCTCTGAAATAGTGCAGAGAGCTGTTTGGCCAGCTTACTGTGCATACTATTTGCTGACTCGTGGATGGAAGAACATCGAGGACTGCTGTAAACCTAACCGTAACCTTAGTGCTGGTAGAGTTCAGACACCAGTCTTAGGGTATATTCTGAGCGAGTTTGATAAGAGTAGAGATGTGAAGTGCTCTAAGTACCTCGTACACGTCGTTCTCGAGCGTGGAGGAAAACTACCCCCCCTCACGTTAAATTATGCAGAGGCTAAGGAAGCTGGAATAATAGGGGATGACGGTAAAATCGTAAAGGAACCGAAAATAATTAATGTACTCATAGAGGTTCTCGAGGAGAAAGTGAAAGAGATTTCTCCACCTCCACCGTTTACAACTGATATGTTACTTGAGGAGGCATCACGTAAACTCGGTTTCTCAACTAGTAAGACAATGAGCTTAGCTCAGGATCTCTTCGAGTGGGGTCTAATAACTTATCATAGAACAGATAGCACTAGGGTTAGTGATGTAGGAATTGAGGTGGCTAGGCAGTTCCTTGAGTATAAATACAGTGGTGACTATAAGCTCGTGTTTAAGCCTAGAACTTGGGGTGCTGGTGGAGCACACGAGGCGATTAGACCTACAAGACCTATTGATGCGGACAGGCTATATGAACTTATAAGAGAGGGCGCTATTGTAGTGCCTGGCAAGTTTACAAGAGAACACATGAGGCTTTACGACCTAATATTCAGGAGATTTATTGCAAGTCAAATGATCCCTGCACAGGTCTTAACACAGAAACTAAGAGTTAAAATAAATAATTTCACACGCGAAGTAGAGAACATATGTGAACCTGTTGTTAAGGGCTATTTAGACATATATGTGAACTTAGAATTTACTGGGAAGCTCGTTGTGGAGTCGGAGAAGAAGGTGATCACAGGCTATGTTGACGTAGAGAACTCAAAGCGCATACAGTACCCATTACCCAGATTTCATGACGTGGTCAGGTGGATGAAAGAAAACGAGATAGGAAGACCCAGCACCTACGCTAAGATAATAGACACGTTGATTGACAGAAACTACGTTGAAGTAAAAGGAAAAATACAGGCCTTACTAGTAACAGAGAGAGGTCGATTTGTCTATGAGTTCCTGAAAAGGGCATTTGGAGAAAAAGTAGACGTGAGAGTTACAAGACAACTTGAAGAGGCGATGAGCATGGTTGAAGACGGTAAAATAGACTATCAAGAAGTACTCAGTAAAATACACGAGGACATAGAATGGATAGAAAGCGAGACCACTAAGAAAATCGTACTGGAGACTATTACTACAATGCTGTGGGAAAAGTATAGAGAACTCTCAAGTAAAGCCCTCTACTCCATACAAGAAGGCAATATTGACAAAATAAGAGAGTGTATTGTCAACAATATCGGTTAACTACATGACCTCTTCACGTAAAATGCACTTTTGAACCGTGCAGCGAATTAGACTATTATTGAGTAATAAGGGACAATAATAGATAGATAAACACGGAATACAACTCACCCCAAGTTGCTGGAGGTGGGATTTAAATGATCGAGGAGAAAGTAGTGCCAATAAAAACACAGAGTTTAGCCGACTTAATTAGATTAACGGCCTCTACAATAATCCCGTCACATGGGGTTACATATTTAATAAAGTTCAACTACAAGAACAAAGTAGTACTTGGACTACTAGGCGTATTTAGAGACTACTACAAGTACTATGGAATACCAATATTTTATTACTACTCTTTCGACGAGTCTACGGGATCCGAGGTAACTAGTGCAAACTATGTTATTCTATATAGTGGAGAGGAGAGATTTGAGTTCTCAAAACATCCCAAGCCAGGTATTTCAGTCCCCATAGTCACCCTTGTAGAAAAACCTGCATTCATACCAGATGATATAGAATAAGTAAAGCAGACTCTTTTTTCCTCACTAAGAGATCCCGTGTAAAGTCGGCATATTCATAGTTAGTTTTAGCTAACGTGGTCTAGTAATAATTCTCATATTTAGAACTTGCCAATACTCTACCTCCATGTTAACTGTAATTTTACCTTTTAAATCCTCCTCTAAGAGATCTTTTGGTACATCGAAAACCTCAAACGTCTCAACATCCATAACCTGAAACTTGTCACCAAGATCAGCTATTACTTGTCCTACTCTCCTCTCTACTATTGGAACTTCAACCTGCGTGTCTACTGGTACTACGAGAACCTTCTTCGCCTTCGTTAAGAGGCTGACAGCAGTAATATTTGCTTTAGCGCTACCATGTTTTCCGGTTTTAGCCTTTGAAATTTCAACTACTCTGCAGGGTTCCCCGTCAATTATAATAAAACTTCCAACCTTGAGGTCTCCTGCAGTTGTGTAGGTCTTACTCAACAAGCCCACCTAAACAGTGTACTAGGTGATGTGAGCTTATAACTATACTCATTAAAAAGCAAGTGATCAAGAGCATGTCTACACGTTAATACGTTACCTTTACTCAACTTTCATAACTAGAAACTTATTATAGTCAACTAATACTTTCATGTAGCCTCTAAGCTTATTATTGACCTCCTCATCTCCAGTATCTACCAGTAGGCGTGAGAGTTCTCTTGCTTTTTTACTCGTGCACACCACGATAATGTCTTCTTTATTTACTCGTTTTAGAACTGTAGGTGAGATCTGCTGATTTCCTCTGCCAAATATAAATCCCTGGCGTCCAATAGGAGAAACAATGATCCTTATTCTACCATAGTTTTCAATAATATTCAGTAAATCTCTCTCGGAGGCATCACGGACTAATATCTCTTTGTCAATTAAGACATCAACGCCTAATAGTGTACAGTTCAATTTCAGTTTTCTACACACGGCTTTAACAGTAGAGCCTGGACCTAGAATATAGGGGACGCCTGGCTCCATTGTCTCTACAAGGTACTCGGCAATAGCCTCTTTAGAAGCCTCCTCGTCGGCATTATCATACAGTGTTTTAGAGGGCTGTAGTAGAAATGAATGCGCAGGCGTTATCATGTAGCAAAACAGTTTTAGCTCTATTTGATCTCTCCTAAAGGCATCCTCGTTGATGTCTAAGACCTCTCTCTCAACGAACTCCACTTCAGCGTTTAAGTAAAAGTCTAATAGTTGAGCAGCGGCTTGCGGATTTAGAGCAAAAATGGCACTGTACATTTTTACGCCACTTGGAACACCTATTACTGGTATTTTAGAGTCAATAGCTATGCAGATATCTCTAGCAGTTCCATCACCCCCCACGAATACCAGCAAGTCAACTAGATCGCTAATTTCACGAGCTAGCCTAATAGTGTCTTCTCTAGACGTCGGTGTACTAATAGCTCCTACAACTCTAAGTAGCTTATCGGCGTGTATACTCATCTTAACGTAGTCTTCGCCCATAATACTGGGTGCTGATATAAAGTGGAAATGTGTGCTTTTAATGTGGTTTAGAAACTCTAATGCCCTGAGAGGTGCTACGGGCTTGGCACCACGCCTCAAAGCCTCAAAGTAGGCTTCTCCATCTGTGCCTTTTAAACCCACTGCTCCACCCATGCCAGCAATAGGGTTTACTATGAAGCCTATTTTCTTTAAAACCATGGAGTACTACAGCCTAGGGTCTCGCTATAAGCTGCATATTTTAGTTACTGCACCAGGCTCTAATCTGTAAACTCCGGGTTCCAGGAACACGACTTTGTTCTTATACTCTGATGGTAAATACTCTTTAAGCGTTATTGACCCGGCAAATGCTAAATTGTCTCCAGTGTAAGACACTATAGTGTAATATTGTTTCCTGTCTTCGCCTAGTTCACCTTGAACATAGTGTGTAATGTAGAGATAGGCCTTTGTATCAACCAGCAAGAGTAGAACCGTGTTTAGTGCACTACGCTGAAGAGTATACTTTCTCGCTTCAGTGTAAGCTGACTTAACACACTCATCCACGTTTCCTCCACTCTCAACACAGTTAAACACGTTATCCATAATATAGTGCCCTAGAAGCTCAGAGTCCACTCTTAACCACGGGTTTACTCCCAGCTTTCTAGCCAATTCCTCTTTATTAGCTCCACCATTATGTGCAAACCACGCAGCACACTTCTCACTAATTCTCATAAATGGGTGTGTGTACTCTAATCCATAAGGCTCAGTGAGAGAACCCTTACGTGAGTGTAGTATTAAGTAGAGGATATGGTATCTCGAGATCCTCTGTATAAAGAGATCTAATACGCGCTTTGAGGCCTCATGGTAAATAGGTTCAAGAGAATTATGACGAGCAACTGTAGGTTTATCATTAATTAAACCTACAGCTGTAAGCCCCCAGCCATCGTCATGCGTGTAATACCTGCCACCGGAGAGTCTCTCATAGTATGGGTCATGTTTACTACTTTCCACGAAAGCCTCAATGATCAGCCTGGTAGCCCCCTCATCTAGTTCTTTGCCGGTTAAAGCTAGCAGTCTACACATATAAAACCCTAATAAGAGGTAAAATCACGTATTGGATTATAAATATCTGTTGATGTGATGAAGGATCCGAAAACAGATGAGTGAAGAAAAGCTCATGCTGAAAATGAACATCTTCTTCGCATTATGAATACTGGTCTTTAAGTTACAACTTTAATAAGTGAATTAAGGTGAGAGATTTGGTTTACGTTGTTGAAATTGGTGATCTAAAGTGCTATGCTTGCGGCGTTTGTGGGCTATTATATGAGACCCTGGAACTAGCAGCGAAATGTGAGGAGTTCTGTAAAAGTCACCCCGGTATGTGTAGCGTGGAGTTAGCTAAATACTCTATAGGCTACATTGACCTTAGTAGGGAGCACCAGAGGGTGTTCTTTAAGATCAACCCCTTAAGAAAGTGTTCTCGTAGAGTGTTTACGATATGTAAAACAGGCATTAATATCTATCGTGCTTGCTGAGCATACTCAAAGCCCAGCTCATATGCTCTAAGAGACGCCGAGATCGCGTAGTCGGAAAGCACCTCCCTAATAGCGCTCTCAACACTCACTCTGCTCAGTAAGTTAGCCACCGCGTTAAAAGCACCTAGAATAACCATGTTTAGAGCCCTTACGCTACCAGCTCTCTCAGCCAGTTTTCTGGCGGGGATAATAAGCGTTCTCTTCCACACTAGCCTCATCTTTTCCACTAGATCACTTGTTCTCAGCGCCGGGTACTTCGTGCTCTGAGCGTATGAGGGCTTGTACTCATCAGCTACTATTACGACACAATTGCTTGAAGCGTAATGTATTCTCCTAAGTGTCTCGACTAGTTCAAGTCCTAGAATGTAGTCGGCTTCTCCCAGCTCAAATAGTGGTGACTTCACAGAGTCTCCTAGTCTCACATAGCTCACTACGCTCCCATAGCGCTGAGACATTCCCAGAGTTTCAGCGGTTCTCACACTGAAGCCATTTAGAACAGATGCACGGGCTATTACGCGTGAGAGAGTGAGACCTCCTTGCCCTCCCACAGAGGCTACTAGTATATTAACCGTCTTCCTCACGCAGAATCACCTTGAAGAAGTTTAATTGCTCTATATGGGCAGAATCTAGTGCAGAGACCACATCCATTACAGTCTTCTAGTACTATTCTAGCCATATTGCCCTCCATAATGATAGCTGGGCAACCAGTGGCCGTAATACACGCTCTACAGCCTTTACATGTAGAGGTGTTCACATAGTACTTCTTTTCTACTTTACGCGTTCGCCTCTCTAATAGTGCACAGGGATGCTTAGCAATTATGACTTTTACACCTGGCTTGTCGATGACCTCGCTGATCAGTGAGATCATCTCATCGAGGTTATAGGGGTCAATAGTCGCTAGGAAATCGGGGTTAGTGGACTTCACAATACTCTCAATATTAACTGGTCGTAGAGGTCTTCCACTCTCACTTAAACTCCACGCCGGCGTAGACTGGTGACCTGTCATAGCTACTACGTTGTTGTCTAGGATTAAGACGAGTATATTGACATTCTTGTTAACGGCTTCGATGAGGGGCTGTATACCTGCGTGATAAAATGTGGAGTCACCTATAACGGCTATGACAGGCTTGTCGTACCCAGCGATCTTGGCGCCTATAGCCATAGATATGCTAGCTCCCATACTGTGCTCTGTCCACAGCATACTTATAGGGGGGTAGACGGCAAGCGCGTAGCACCCTATGTCCCCGAACACTGGTACCTCTGATAACTTATAGCCTCTCTTAGAGAGAGCTATTTTTAGAGCAATAAATGAAAACCTGTGGGGACATCCTGGACATAGCGGTGGAGGTCTAAGTGGGAGATCTTGAGGACTTAGAGGAGACCTCTCCTCGCTGAAAGAAGAGGAAGTACTACCCCTCAGAACATCCTCTAAGGCTTTTTTCACCAGGTTCTTACTTAGTTCTCCTTCAAGTGGAAAGTGCCCACTGTATTTACCATATACATGAGCGCGTATATTGCCTTCGTGTAGAATAATCTTGACGTGCTCCTCTAGGAACGGGTCAAGCTCCTCTACGACTAGAATAGTCTTGCATTGTGCGAGGTTTTCTGCTAGGAATCTCCTTGGAGTAGGGTAGAGAAGTCCCAGTTTAATAACTCTTACTCTGTCTAGTAGGCCTAGCTCTTCTAGAGCCTCAGCTACGTACTCGTGTGCAATACCCTCTGTTACTACGCAGATATCCCCGTAACCAATACTACTGTTCAGCGAGTACTTGGCCGCGATGTCCTCGGCGAGCTTTAATCTACTATTAAGCCACCTGTGCCTTTCAAGGTTCCATGTCATACCCGCTCTCACAAATCTAGCCTCATCTTTAACAAGCTTTACGCTCTGCTGGATTTTCCTTACTTCTCCCAGTATGACGTCAGAAATAGTGTGATTAACCCTGGTTGTTGTTCTAAGTATTACTGGTATTCCTAGATCCTCGCTAATATCAAAAGCTATCTTAGTAAAGTCCTTTGCCTCTTGAGGATTAGAGGGACTGATCATGGGTAATTTTGCGAGCTTAGCGTACCAGCGACTATCCTGCTCTGTCTGTGTTGTGTGCGGTCCAGGGTCATCTGCTACGAGCACAACCAGACCACGTTCAATACCACAGTACGCAGATGAGAGAAGCGGATCTGAGGCGACGTTTAGTCCTGGAGCCTTCATTGTAGCCATGGAGCGAACACCAGCTATTGATGCTCCAAGTGCAATTTCGAATGCAACCCTCTCGTTAACTGCCCATTCAGCATAGATTCCCAGCTGTTTACTCACGGGCTGCAGTGTCATTATTACCTCGCTTGACGGGGTACCTGGGTATCCAACTATAACTCTCACATCAGCTTCTATTACTCCGCGTGCTATTGCCTCATTACCCATTAAGGGCACTCTTGTCCCTGAAGAAGCGAGTATATCGCTACGAAGCGCCATACGGTATCACGTATTTCTCCTTAGAAAGTATGTATATCTTAGAGGAGGATAAATCTAGTAAAAACGCGTAGATTTACCTTACTGTGACTGCTTCTCCTTAGTTTCAGCCTCTAGCTTTTTAAGCTCCTCCTCAATCTCCTTCTCGATTTCCTCGATAGGTTTAGGTGGAGGTGTTGTTGCCAGAGTGTAGCCGATCCAGCCAATAATCCCGCAGACTACTACTACTGCTAATATGAGAGTTGCTTTTACAACTATCTCCCAGTATCTTGGAGAGAGTATTAGATAGCCATATACTATGACAACAATTATCGACGCGGTGACAAGCAATACTCCGATTAATTGGTCTCTGCTCAACTGGCTCACCACGCATTTACCGATTTAATAATATTGAGGAGAGTTAATAAGCAGGACGAGTAGTTCTATTTAGAATTACACTAACCTAGCTCAGCAATTATCTCAGCATTTACTATCTCGGCTTTACCACCAGTCGGCTTTACGAGCTGTGTTCCACAGACTTTACACCTAGCTGGAAATGAAGCCCTATCGAAGATAACGTTCTCTGCACCACAGTTTTTACACATAACTTTTAAAAACCTGCTTTTAGGCATTGGTACAAGGACTTTTCTCTTCTTCAACCCTTAACAACCTCTACGAGCTCTGCTTTCTTAAGCCTAATACCCTCTCTGTGTACAATATAGCCACACTTAGAGCACTTTAATTTCAATACTACTTTTTTAGTGGTCTTAGCAAATCTCTTCTGCTCCGGCTTCCTTTTAGAACCATAACCTCTCTTCTTCCTCGCGTATCTTCTCTCACCCTCAGCTAGGCTTCTCCTTTTACCGTGTTTATAGATTGTTACACTGTGCTCTGTATGTGTCCTGCAACGCGGGCAGTATGTAGTAATTACTTTAGGGTATCTAGCCATCAACACCACCTTCGGTTTTAAGTCCATAAGCACACTTACATCATCTACATACCCTCTAGGGGGTTTTAAACATTAAATACACTGATTAAGTACAACTTACTAAAACTTCGATGTTTTTAAGCCCGCTAAGTAGGCGAGCCAATTAGTCACAATGTGCAGTAACACTATGATAAGCGCTGTTATCAGCACATATAGTGGTCTAGCGGTGACATCCTGCACCCCTAATAGGTAATAGTATAGTGTTGTAGCTGCGAAGAAGTCGAGTTGATCAAGGAGAGGTGCAGGAGCGCCGGGAGGAAGATTTAATCTACGCTTAACAAAAGCCCCTATAATGTCGCCAATTAGTGCGAATATGCCGGCTCCTGTAGCTATAGCTACTATCCATATATCGTCTAAGATAACGCCAATAGTAGATGCTGTGAGGTAGGCCCCTATAAGACCCATCATAAACCCTTCCCACGTCTTATTTTTACCCAGGAGAGGCTTTTTATCGAAGAATAGCCTTCCTCCATCAATAGGCTTACTACCAGACACTAACACAGGCATAGCGTTAGCTATCATGGGTGATAAGTAGTAGCGTATAAT
Organism: Desulfurococcaceae archaeon; assembly: GCA_020832865.1. The sequence continues at coordinate 10,860 of JAJHRJ010000002.1, read as the reverse complement.
CCAAAATAATAATTCCTCACTCATACTCAGCCCACTCTACCCCGTGTTCTTTAATTAAAAAGTACAGTTTCCTAATGCTGTGTGATTTACTAGACTTATATACACGTATAGATCTTAATAGTGGCCTTTCAATTAAAACCTCCAAAATAGTGTCAAAGTAGTATTCAAACATACTTAAACCAGATGCCACAGTGTCTCCTCCATCCTCAGCTCTTACCTGCGCAGAGGCAAAGAGCTTCCCTCCTGCCTTCTCAACAACGTCTAGCATAATACTAGTAATAAGGGCCTCCTTAGCCTGTGTAGACTCCTTTTTAATCTCAACTCTGTAAGGGGCATTTATGCTGTCAACAAAAATATATTTTGGTTTAATGAACGGTAATGTAAGGGCTATTTTAAGGAGGGTATCTAGGTCATAAGCCTCTGTAAACAGGGTTCTCTCATATTTACTGATATCTCTCGCAACTCTCTCGTAGTGAACAGTCTCCTCTGTGGAGATGTATACACATGGATCTAAGCGACATAGATTACCTGTAATTGTGAGTAAGAGTGCGGTTTTACCCGCGCCCGCGACACCCTGGAAGAGAACACTCCGTGAGCTATCTATAAGCTCGTCTAGTAGAGGACTTCCCGTATAAGTAATAGCTATAAACACCACCAAGTAATCTAATATAAGTAGACTCACGTCTATTTAGTAATTAGTAAGAGCAGAGGATAGAAACTAGTGTGGAGACCTCAGAGAAGAGACCTCGTGATCGCTATATATGAGCCTACCTGGTTTATTAAAGTAATTGAATACTTAAAGAGACGTGGAATAAAATTTTACTATTACTACTCAAGAGAAGATGTTCCTCCTGGTAGTGTAGTTTACACAGACTACAACATCTTTGCAGAAGAACTAACAGGTAGAACAGACATCACAGTGATATTTGACCCTAATAGGGACTGCAGAATGCTTGAAAAGGCTATCCTTACCGCGAATTACGCCGATTCATATGGCACAATAGTTATCGGCGTAGATCCAGGGTCAAGGCTGAGCTATGTTGTTCTAAGTGATGAAGAACTCATCCTTTATGGTGATGGGGGGCTAGTAGAACTCGAGAAAGACCTAGACTACATCTTGACCTGTATGCCGCACAGAGAGTTAAAGGTGAAAGTAGGCTTGGGGTATAACGCTGTTGACTTAGCACTGAGGATTAAGAGTAAATACAGCGTACCTGTGGAGCTGATTGATGAGAGAATGTCTACTCCTAGTGTAAGTAGGCTTGACGAGGTTAGATTTATTAAGAGAAGGTTAAAGGAGCTAAAGCCGTTTAGATATAAAGACATTTACGCGGCATATAAGATCGCTATTAGCAAGGGAGTAGAGGTGTTGTAGGTGCCTTTAGTTAAGTTAGCTAAAAGTGAATTATTAAAAGTATTTGGTCCAATGTCAATACTCGTTAAGTCAGGCTGCATAGACATATATGGCAAGGAGCTGTGTGCTGGAGGAAAAGCCATAATTCACAAAGCTAGAAATTACATAGTTGAAGCTACTAGTGACGCGGAAATAGATGTTACAATGGTGAATAACTCGCAAATACAGAGCGTAGAAGATAACGACCCTTACAGGAAGAAGCGGGAAGTAATAATAGAGATCACGCGGAGTACGTGCAAAAAAATAGTCGTAGTTGGATGCGTAGATTGCGGTAAGACCTCATTCGCAACTATGTTATTTAATGCTTTTCTGAGAACTGGGAGAAAACCCGGCGTCATAGACGGAGATGTGGGGCAAGCCGATATAGGACCACCAGGTTACATTACTCTAGGAACCTCGGAGGAAACAGTCCTGTGGATCTCTGAGCTTAAACCAATCTCAATGAGATTTATAGGAGATATTAAGCCACAGTATTACGCTCAGAGTATTATAAGTAAAATTAAAGAACTCGTCAAGTTTGCAGAGGATCTGCATTTAAATCCACTAATAGTTGACACAGACGGCTGGGTAAAAGATGAAGCCGGTCTTCTCCACAAGTACAGTATAATAAATGAGCTTAGACCCGACATAATAGTTGTTCTGGGAGATGAGCTAAAGGGCCTCTTTGAAAAGTACAGAAGGCTTGGAGTTACTGTCTATGAAATTGAAACTCCAACCTCGAGGAAAACGAGGTCTAGAGAGGAGCGGAGGCAACTACGAAGTATAAGATACCGCGAATTCCTGGAGAAAGCCCCCCTGGTGAAGCTGCAATTAAATAGTGTTCTAGTAGAGGGATTTCCACTACTCCAAGGAGGTGAAATTAACGTCTCCACTATAAGTAGCCTTATTGAAGGAAAAGTCGAGTATGCCTCGTGGCTTCCAGGAATACTGTATATCTACGGCGATGTAAAATCATATAGTAGCGATGAGCTAAGAAAACTGGGCTTTGAGAAAGTCAAGGTGTATAGTGATGGCTTTGAGAGAGGCATCTATTGCTCTGTTACAGATGAAAGTGAAAACGACTACCCCTGTATTATCGAGAAAATAGACTTTGAGAAGAGAGAAGTATTAGTGAGGACTAAGCACAATTATGGTGTAAGAGTCTTAAAGGCCTCGAGGATTAAGCTGAGAGAAGACTACACTGAGGAGTACATCGAGGTGTAGTTACGTGGACTTGCAAGACCTTCTCCACATAGCTGAGATTACTGGGAAGGAAGTTTTTGACGCTGGTTACACGAGCCGCGAATACATGGTGACTAGGTTAAGCTACGAGAACAGAAATAAACTAGTGTTATTCAGAGTAAGCGATATACTAGATGACACAGTACTGTTCTCGAATATTATTACTTCTAGAAGGGATATTCAGTTAATTCTAGGTACAAGTACGCTCGAAGAAGCCTACGCGAGGCTCTTAGAGGCAATTAACTCACCACGGGAGTTGGAAACGGTTAAATTCGAGGACTTCTTCGTAGAGGTAGATTTAGATCTCAGTAAACTCCCCTTTATAAAGTACTATAAGGAGGATGGTGGATACTACTTAACAAGCTCGGTTTATATCGCTTGTTATGAGTCTACTTGTAATGCCAGCTTTCACAGAACCATGTATTTATCTAAGGATAGAGCAGTACTCAGAATTGTTCCTAGGCACTTACACTACATTGTAACTAAGCATAGTGAGAAAGGGAGAGACACACCAGTAGCACTAGTACTGGGTTTAAGTCCACTTCAAGAGCTTGCTTCAGCTATGAGTCCTCCTCTCGGCGTATTTGAAGTATCAGTTGGCGCGGCGATGACTAATGATAGTAGAGTTGTTAAAACTCCCCGTTACGGAATACCTGTTCCAGCTGAGGCTAGTATTATAGTTGAAGGCGTGATCTCGAGAACTGAGAGAGCGTTGGAAGGCCCCTTCACAGATATGCTAATGCTAGTTGACAGCGTCAGAGAGCAACCTGTTTTTATAGGAGAGCATATGTACGTAGCGCGGCAAAGTTCTCGAGTCGTGCACGCTATTGTTCCAGGTCTCTGGGAGCACCAGTTACTAATGGGCTTTCCACGCGAGTCTCAAGTTTACGTAGAGGCTAAGCGCGTTGTACCATGCGTTAATGCTGTGAGGTTAACAGAAGGTGGTTCTATGTGGCTACATGTAGTAATAGCAGTTAGTGATAAGTGTTCTTACGCTGATGCAAAATTAGCTGCACTAGCAGCTATAGCAGCACACCCAAGCGTGAAACACGTTGTCGTGGTAGATGATGATATTGATATAGATGACTTAACAATGATTGAGTGGGCTATTGCTACTAGGTGTAAAGGCGGCGAGGATATTCTCATAGTTCCAAGTGTTAGAGGCAGCACGCTTGATCCTCGAAGTAGAGATGGTGTAAGCGATAAAGTAGTCTTAATCGCTATTAAGCCTAGAAGTGAGCCCAGTGCAAAATTCGTGAGAGTAAAGGTTCCATAGTAATGCACCTTACGCGTGAACAGGAGAAAATGCTTCAGGGGGAGTATGGGTGGGCAACCGCTAAAGCCATGGAGATCATTATTAAAGTCGGCGAGGCGATGGGCGCTGAAGAGCTTGTGGAAATCGTTCACGCACATATATCAGGTATATCCTACTCGACGATAGGAAAGTATGGGGCAGAGTTTATAAGAGATATTGTTCTAAGAGGTGGTAAAGTCAGGGTTTTTACAACGGTTAACCCTGGATGTATAGACTACTCTGGTTTATCACACGTTATAGATAACTCCCTAATAGAGTATCAAAGGCTTATTGATGAGCCTCTTAGAGAAGCGGGCGTTAAGCCAGTATATACTTGTATACCATACTTCTATAGGGCACCGTTGCCAGGAGAGCATTTAGCTTGGGGTGAGAGTAGTGCAGTTGTATTCGCCAACTCTATTTACGGAGGGTTTACTAATAGAGAGGGTGGCCCAGTAGCACTGGCGGCTGCTTTAACAGGTTACACGTACAAGGCCGGCTTACAATTACTGGAAAACCGCGTTGGGGTAATCGAGGTTAAAGTGAATGCTAGAACACTGTCAATGCCTATCGGCGCACTGGGTCTATGGATGGGGGAGTGTGTGAAGGCTACACCATTTATTCGGGGTTTACGCAACACGCAGTTAGATTATTTGAAGAACATGTTAGCTTCAGCTGCAGCGAGTGGCAATCACGCGCTAGTCATAGTTGATGGGTTTACACCGAGAGATACATTTAGGCTAGAGCTCACAGAGAGAATTGAACCCGAGGTTGAAGTACTAGAGGACTACTTAGGTGACGAGTGTACTGGTAGCAGAGTTCTCGGCTATTTAGGATGTCCTCACACAAGCCCCTGGGAACTACTACTGATCACGAGATTCGTGAAGAGGTATGGAAAGCCCAAGAGAGGAAAACTACTAGTAACTATTCCAGCCGAGTTTACACGAATATACAGGGACTTAGTCTTAGAGTTAAAAGCTATGGGTGTAGACATTGCATCTGGAACATGTCCCGTGGTGTCTCAGTTTAAGGAGAAATTCGACTGTGTTTTAACTAATAGTGGTAAAGCTCTCTTTTATCTCAGGAGAATACACAGAGTTAGAGTAAAATTAGCGAGTGTGAGGGAAATTGTCAAGCACCTCTCTGGTGTATAGGGGTGAAGTAAAACCTATTATTCCGGGTTTTTGTCGCGGCGAGGTTACTCTAGTTGATGGGTACATCAGCTTTTTTGGGGAGGTTAGCCCTGATCGTGGTTGCCTCTCAACGCTTGAAAATAAGTGTTTTAACGGAAAAGTACTAGTATTCAAGGGTACTCGTGGAAGCACAGTAGCGCCGTATGTTATCTACGCTCTGAGAAGAAATAACACAGCCCCCGTTTGTATTCTCGTGGCAGAGGTAGAGCCCATGTTAATAGTGGGCTGTGTGATCGCGGAGATCCCTCTCTTCGTAGTTAAAGACTACGAAGGGCTCGTTAAAAATATACATGTAATCAATAATAGCGGCTACTTAGAGGTGAGAGGTTCTGAGCTTTTACTCTACAGGAGAGTATAAAGGCGTCTTTGTAGTCCTTGAGGGAATAGATGGGTCTGGGAAAACAACAATAGCAAACATGATTATTAAGGATCTTTCTGAAATGGGCTTTAAAACACACTACACATATGAACCAACTGACTCAGAAATAATTAATACCTTAAAGACTAGATACAGTGATCTTAGAGACCCGTACATAGACGTGCTCACATTCGCGCTAGATAGACTTCTCCACATTAAATCCAGGATTCTACCGGCTCTTAAACAGGGCTATATTGTTGTCTGTGACAGGTACTATTATAGTAGTGTTGCTTACCAAGGTGCGATGGGTGCTCCAGTTGATTGGGTACTCGAGGTGAATAAGTGGGTTTTGAAACCTGATATCGCAGTGTACCTCGACGTGGACCCGGCAATAGCGATTAAGCGAAAGGAATCAATAGTTTCTAGGTTTTCGGAGTTTGAGAAATTAGAGTTGCAGTACAAAGTGAGAAGTGTATATTTGAGGCTTGTAGAAATGGGGCTTCTTACTCCCGTAGACGCCTCTCGCGATATTAGAGAAGTTTACTGTGATGTGAAGAGACTAGTACTAGGGGTTATTGAGAAGAAAGCCTCATCTCTGGCTTCTCGCAGTAATTTGCGATTTTAGTCTCTGAATTCTCTCAAGAACCTCTAACCACTTAATGTACTCTGTTGGCTCTATATCAGGTGTACTTAATAGGTTTTCAATGTTCCTCAGCGCATATGTCTCTAATCTCTCAATTATGTTAAGCAGGTATGTCTTAGCGTAGATCTCTTTAGCCTCCTCCTCGGATTTAACGATATGTACTCTGCCGTGAACAGGGCATACGACTTCGCCTGTCTTTAGCTTGAAGAGAGGTAAATGACACCCTTCAACAGGGCATGTCTCCGCGAGCATTACTGCCCCAGACTTAAGGAGCTCCGCCATTATCTTTGTGGGGTCATTTCTCGTGGACATGAGCACGCACTCACCTCAACTACTATGAGATTTTAGAACGAAGCTATTATACTATAGCTTCCTAAGGAAACATAATTAATACTCTGCTACGATATACTCTAAGCTAGTGGGCTAAGGAGGTGTGAGAATGAGTCGTATTATGGATAATGAAGCTAAGATAAAAAATGCTGTTTACATTCTAATGACGATTATCAATGACACGGCTATTCCGAGAAATATTAGAAGAGCGGCAATGGAGGCCCTTAATCACTTACGAGACACGAAGTACACGCCTGGCGTTAGGGCAGCTAATGCTATAGGAGCTCTTGAGCAGATCAGTCAAGACCCTAATATGTCTTTGAGTGCTCGTACAAAGATATGGCAAGTTATATCAATACTTGAGACTGTGAAAGACTAGACTATAGTAGAGTTAACTGAGTACTAAGAACATGTTAAAGTCGCTCTTCTCGGTTTTTAAATAAGCTATTTACTAACCGGGATCTTAAATGGCCCAGGCAAGGATACGCGTACGCGGTATCTACGCTACAGCCATATCGAAGATACTGCTAGATTGCGGCTTTAAAATTGTAGAGGCCAGTGAGAAGATCCAGGAGAGGCTCTCTATAGAATTAGAGAAAGAGCCTGCTGACGTAACTGTTAAGACTACTAACATTGAAGACGAGGTGTTAGTTGTAGGTACTCAACGCGAGGCCATTGAAGTATACAATACTATTGTTGAGCGCTTAAAGTACGTGTTTACGTGGAGATCGCGAGTAGAGCTCTATGCTGTATATAAGGGCTTAGTGACGGAGAGAACAGGTGATCACTGTACAGTTGATCTCGGAGAGGCTAAGGGCTATTTGATACCCTGCGAGGAGATTCCAGGGTCGAGTGTTATTGTTGGTGTTAAAAAAGCACCGCTGAAACCCGGTGAGAAAACCCTATTAACTAAAAGCTTTATGATACGGGGAAAAATACTTGCACTGATACACGGTGAACCCAGAATATCCTTCTCTGAGCACGTAAGAGAGAACAAGATCAGGGCTAGGCTCTCATCTCTGGCTCTCTCTAAGCTAATGGGTACCGGGCTGGGTGTTCACTTTAGAAGTAGCTCAAAATACGCTAGTGATGAGGCTGTTTTAGAGGAGATCGACCAGTTACTTCAAGAATACAGAGATTTAATGGAGAGAGCACGAAGTCTCAGTGCTCCAGCTAAGTTGAGAGATGGCGAGTTTATAGGGATTATTGGAGTAACTAGTCTAGCTAAAGGCGCTCTTGATGAGATCAGGAGGAGTGTTACTAGAACTATTAGTCTGCATCACTCACTGAAATCCTCTGGTTTGAGTGATTATGTGGACTTAATAGAAGGCATTGTAGCAAGTGACACCTGTAGTCAAGAGGCGTCGTCAAGGCTTCTGCACTATATAGGCGAGAAGCTCAGAGAGAGGCAAGTAGTCAACTTTGTTCACATTAAGCCTACAGGGGATAGAATTATCCTAGGTGAAGGAGAGGTCTTAGATGTAGTTGTGAATTCCAATGTTATTCAGCTCACCGCGAAGAGAACTATTAAGTCAACTGGTGCATACAACGGGCTCGGGGTGGAGAAAGAGCCTGGTGATATTGACTATGTTGTTATAAGGAGCGATCAGCCTATTTTATCGCACAATTACTATAGGAGGGGAAAGTGGATAGGAAGTTACATCAATATTAATACTCCACCAGAGATTATTCCTGGGTTAGTAAAGTACCATGACCTACTAGTCGATGTAGTAGTATACCCCAGCGGAGACATGAAAGTAGTCGATGAAGACGAGCTGGAAAAAGCCCGAGAAGTAGGACTAATCAGTAAGCACTTATACAACTACGCTAAAAACGTGCTTAAACATGTACTTGAAAATTACAGAAGGTACGTTTATAATCCCGGATATGAGAGTTAAAGATTTAATTAGAAGGTGCGGGGGTGCCCGAGCTTGGTCAAAGGGGTCGGGCTTAGGACCCGATGGCGTAGGCCTGCGTGGGTTCAAATCCCACCCCCCGCACTTTGACTCTGTTCACTCATCCTGGAGGGAGAGACTTAGCTTAGGTCTTTAATACGATTCTTCCTTTTATTGGAATGATCTCGCCGCAATGCCTACATGTGTATTTCCCGTTAGAGCGATCCAGGTGTGTGCTCAGCACTCTGTAACCAATTCTATGTATAAGTAGTTTACCGCATCTAGGACATCTTGTTGACTCAAGTTCAGAGTTCCACACATTACCTATATATACGTACTTTAATCCCTCTTTAATAGCGTAGTTTCTGATTTCAATTAGTTTACTTAGAGGTGTCGGAGGCTCTGTCCACCTGTGAGCAGGGTAGTACCTGTTAATGTGTAGGGGTACATCCGGGCCAAGCTCTCTTAGGTGGTTATTAATAATCCACTCAATGCACTCTTCGAAGTCGTTTGTGCTTGTTACAACTAAATATACCATTTCAACGTGAGCACCCATGTCAATAGCTAACTTAGCATTTCTATACACGATACTATGATCAATGCCTACAAGCGCCCTCTTCATAGCAGGGCACCCCTTTATATCAGCTGAGAAACCGTCTACACCCGCTTCTATGACGGCTTTGAGTGATCTCGTAGTAAAGTACATGTTTGTTACCATCATTGAGTACAGGTTGTTTTTCACGGCTAACTCGGTTACATCTATTACGTAGTCAAGGTTAGTTATAGGTTCATTAAAGCTCGCCGAGAATCCCTCATCACCGCTTAGAATAGCTAATCTAACTAGCTCCTCGGGAGGTATAATCTCACTACCCTCCAGCGGCTCACTATAACTTAAATGGTCATTTTGACACCACGGGCAGTAGAAGTTACACCCGTAGTTGCTATACGTTAAGGCTGTAGAGCCAGGCCAGTAGTGATATAGTGGCTTTATTTCTATGGGTCTACTCTCAATGGCGCTGAGTTTGCCGTAACCAGCGTGGTAAAGAACACCATTGATGTTCACGTAGTTTTTACAGGGCCCACGTAAACCGCTTTTTAAGATGCAGCCCCTCTCGCAGACTAAGCACTTAACGCTATTATCACACAAGACCTCGTAAAACCTCGCTTTAACAAGCACAGAAATCACCTCTACCACTAGCGCCGGGGGCGGGATTTGAACCCGCGCACCCCCATATGGGGGTAGTGGGTCTCTCTAATATTAACGCTGGAGTACTCGAGCCCACCCCCTTAGTCCGCTCGGGCACCCCGGCTCCTATTTATACTACCTTTTTCCTTCTTATTAACAGTTAGCGCGTAGTTTACTCCCATAGTTAGTACAATACGGTATTTTAAGCTGTGTACTAATAGGGACTACTAGTGATGAGCTTTTAGCGGTCGGATTAGACTCTGCTAACTATGGTGAAGAAGTAGGCCGCGTCTGATTACTCTCACTAATATCTTATTGTCTAGTTAAGGACTAGTTATTTGACCCTCACAGCCAGGGGATTCTTCACAAGTTATAAGTCAGAGGGTAGTCTCCCAACGGCACTTCATCGGGTCTAATATTTAATAAAGTTAAAAGTATCTAAAATATTTTAAGTAGTGATCTAGGTGGAGAAACCCGTGTTCTAGGTTAAGTTATCAATGCGATAATGTGGAATAGGAAGTAGCCGGGCGGGGATTCGAACCCCGGTCACGGGGTCTCCTCCATGTATGGCCAAAGCCCCGCATCCTTGGCCGCTAGACGACCCGGCTAATCTCCATTATTTAATACTTATTAATAGTGGTTTTTAATCTTAGATTTTCGAGTTTATTAGGGTGTTCTGCGAGTTAAGTTTAAAATCGGCGTTAAGTTTATAAGGGGATTTGTATAAATTATATGGGGTTTCCGGGGTGTTGTATGTGCTTTCTGAAGAAGAGTTTAATCAGGCAGATTCAACGTCTACTACGTCGCCTACTAGTAGTGAGGAGAAGCCTTGTCCACAGGAAAAGATCGTATATGATGTTGCTAGAGCGGAATACGTGTGCTTAGATACAGGTGAGGTTATAGAGGATAGAATAATTGATGATAGAGCAGAGTGGAGGGCTTTTACAGCTGAGGAGGAGGAGAAGAGAGCTAGAACAGGAGGTCCTATTACGCCGACTGTTCACGATATGGGTTTCTCAACTGTAATAGACTACATGAACCGTGATGCTTCAGGTAAGTCACTTATTAGTAAGAGATATCAGCTTAGTAAGCTGAGAAAGTGGCAGTCAAGAATCAAGGTAATTAGTAGTGTGGAGAGAAACCTCGTACAGGCTATGAATGAGCTTGACAGGCTAACTGCTCTAATGAACCTCCCATCCTACATTAGAGAGGAGGCTGCTAGAATATATAGGGAGGCTGTGGACAAAGGCCTTGTTAGAGGCAGAAGTATAGAGGCCATAGTAGCGGCAGCTGTGTATCTTGCGTGTAGAATAAGAAAACTTCCGA
>JAJHRJ010000001.1 GCA_020832865.1 Desulfurococcaceae archaeon | reverse complement strand
TTTCTAAACAATGCTGAAAAATCAGGTTTTAATGTAAGTAAGCAAAATGGTAATATTGAGCTAACAAAGGGGAATTTAAAAGTAGCTATAAGAGGCAAAGTATTAGTGGCGCTTCTCCCAGAAACTACGTGTTTTGAGGACTTCGTGGACGTTGTCAAGAACATATATAGGTTACGAGCATGCGTACTTTGCGGTAGCTGTGTAGTCTGGTCTCCACGCGGATCAGTTAAGTTAACATTAAGGGGACCAGAGCTGCTGAGTACATTAGATGAGAGGTCTACGAGAATTTTTATCGAGGTATGTCCTGTGAGTGATCAGCTCGTGGAGAAAATAGTGATCTCTCTTATTCTCGGAGACTATAAGTCTTTTAAGAGAAAAAGTAGAAGAAAACTTCACTTCACGCTTACGACTGCTTCTTCCTGAAAACACCTGCTTTAATAAACCTTTTCTCGGCTTCGTAGATCTCCTCTAAGATGTCCGCGCCTGAGAAGACCTTTGTGAGGATGCGGGCCGCCTCACTTGTGCTCACACCTCTAGCAGCTAGAGCTAGTAGTGCCTTGTCTTTGAATCTGTATAGAAGCGTAGACCTCGCCACGAGGTCCTCGTAGATTCTCTTACTATCTCCACTTATTCTCAAGCCCCTTCTCGCTTTACTGAGAACACTCAGTTCTACGTCTATGTCACCTTTAACTAGTGTTAGTGTGGCATATCCGCACTTTGGACACGAGTACTCTCTCAAGTTCTCAATGATCTCCTTAACGGACCCCTGAATACTAAAGCCGCATTTAATGCAAACAAGTAAGACCCTTCTTCGCAGTAATTTACTTAGGTAGTTCGACTTGTCTAGTAAGGGTAGCTCCCTCGTGAGGGGTGTTTCAATGTATTCTAGTAGGGTTAAGTGGTGTCTTTGAAGAGTACTGTATTTTCTAAAAATCACTCTAATAGATCCGTTTAAAATTCCCTCTGCAAGGCGACTCAAAGATTTAATATCGTAATCTTTTAGTAAGACCTCTTTTAAAGCCTCGTCACCAATAACAGTATCTATAAAAGCCTCGAGGAGCCTTCTACTCACCTGTGTACCTGGTGAAATGGCACCAAACCTCTGACCTACCTGGTAAATTCTCCAGAGAAGAGTATTACTGCTACTCGTGACTCTCTTAATAGCCTCTAGTGAGATATAATTATGAAGCTCCTTAATAGTGTTAACTACTTGTTCTATAGCCTGTGCACTCACAGAATCTATAAATCTCAATACAATAACATATGGTGTAGAGTGAGTTTCAACTTTAATAAATGGAAATAGCGATTTCAGGACATACCTTAAGATATCCCTGATCGCGTTGTTCACTCGGCTACCGCCAAGAACATTCACGAATACTGTTCTCACGTCTTCAACGTAGTCAACGTAGATAGTCTTATCGTCTCCTAGGTCTCTTACCTGGCCGAGTAAGTCGCTTGGAGCTTTACTTCTAGTCTCTGGATTCCCGGTTTTAAAAGCCCTCAATATCTCGCCAACCATGACGGCGGTAGTGTACTCCACAGGTATGTTCTCCCCCTCCCAGTGTGGTATAAACGCCTCAGAAAACTGTATAGTAACCGGCTCTACGTAGAGCTTCGCCTCCTTTTCATCATAGCTTAAAACACTCCATGATCTACCAGCAAGTATTAGTTTATCTCCCGGGGAGATGTTAACAACTACGTACTCTTCATCTAGAGTGCCAATTCTCCTGTCACTTGTAATGTCTACTACATTGACTTCCCTACTAGAAGGTATCATTGACGTCATGTACAGGTATAACTTCGTCTTCTTAGTTGGCTTAAGAACATCGCCTTGCACATTAAGTACACGCGTATAAGTTAAGTACTCCACTACTTTTAGATACTCATCACGTGCTAAGTTATTGTAGAGAGGGGTTTTCCTTATGACCTCGAAGAGCTCCTCCCTAGTGACCTTTCCCGGATTAAGCGCCACGTAAAGGACTATTGCGTAGGCGAGAACGTCAAGCGGCTTATCAAGTACATACTCCTCCTCAACATCTCCCCTGAGAGCCTTCTGTACTAGTACTTCGGCTTCTAACTTATGAAGTATATTGCTTGTCACTATAATAGTGCCCTCGCTGATATCGCCTATTCTATGCCTACTCCTACCGATACGCTGTACTAGTCTAACTACTTGCCTAGGTGACATATACTGGACTACGTGATTAACGTGACCAATATCTATACCGAGCTCTAGGCTTGAAGTGGCTACTAATATGTTAATTTTCCTATCTTTAAAAGCCACCTCAGCACTTTCTCTGTGTTGTCTCGAGAGACTTCCGTGGTGAACCTCAACTACGAGATTGTGTACTCCACTTAATTTCCTTAATAAGTAATTAAGGCTCTCAGCAAGAGACCTCGTATTAGTAAAGACTAATATGTGTTTGTGTTTTCTAGCTATATCTATAATAGTGCTAATTCTCGCCGCTAATGGAGTATTTCCAGTCTCTTCACTAATAAGCTTACACTCCTCACTAGTACATTCCAATGGGTCGACTACTCCTATTTTAAAGGCCCTTAAGCCCGGGTCTTTAACTACAGCAACGCTTGATCCCGGAGACAGCATTTTTGCTGCTAGCTCAATATTGCTCAGAGTGGCAGCTAGTGCTATTTTAATTACTCTCTTATGGAGAATATTCTCGAGCAGATTAATCACTGTGAGTAGTAGTGCTCCACGTTTACTTTCAAGGACTTCACGATACTCGTCAATAACTATAAATTCCAGGTTCCTGAGCTTCTCTCTGAGGGACTCATCTAGTACTATGTAATTAAGTGATTCAGGTGTAGTTATTAAAATATGCGGCGGGTTCTTCGCTAGCCGTCTTCTTAAACTACTAGGTGTATCTCCATGTCTTACCTCGACTTGTAGATTAAAACACAGTGCAATCTCCTTTAACCTCCGCTCTAAATCTCTGTTTAAAGCTCGAAGAGGAGTTACGTATAGCGCGGCTATGGGCTCAAGTTTCTTAGTTGAAATTTTAAGCATAACTGGAAACATGGCAGCCTCAGTCTTTCCGCTTCCTGTTGGAGCTAAGATTATAGTGTCCTCTCCCCTAAGTATGTGTTTCAGGCTCTCACGCTGAATGTCTGTTAACTCTTCATATCCTAGTTCTCTAAGACACTTAACTATCTCAGAAATCTCTCTCATAGTCATTGCTTAAGTCCTTATCACGATAATTCCTAAGTGCTCACCTCTAATAGTATTATGCTAAATTAGCTTATTTTACCTCTATGCTCAAATGGCTTTTAGCTGAATACTACAGAATTATTATTTAGAGGCGTATTAGAAGAGATGCTCCAAGCCACTAGTGTCTTAAAGCAGTTTAGTAAGAGTATAGCTTTGCTAGCTGTTAACTTCGTACTCTACGTCTTGGAAGTCTATATAAGCGTGTCTCGCTACGGTAACCTTGGTTTTCAAAGCTTAGAGAATTACTTGTTATATGTGTTTCTCTATAGACCACTAATTCTATTACTCCTCGCAGTCATACACGTACTGCTAGTTATCGCGTTAACCTCTAGTATTACTATTGGTATTTTGAACAGAGTACTCTTTTACTTACAAGTAGTGCTCCTTAAGTGTGAAGAGTTCTCCCTGCTGAGTATAGGTAAAGAGGGCTTTGCCTACTTAGTATCACTATTTATTGCTCGGTTACTATTGTCGATGAGATTTCCCGGTGAGCGCTTCAGAGAAATTGGGGGCTCTCCAGTGCTCATTAAGGCCCCATCTATTAAAAGACCCAGCCTTAACGATATCATAGAGGTAGCGCCAACTCTGCTCGCATCTCATAGTATTGGCTTTTCACTACTTATCCTACTCACTATTACTCTCTCTATAATTGGAGGTATAAGTACCGAAAAACTCCTCTACGCGTTTTTGCCGCACTTATATCTGCAACCACTCCTCTTAGCCCTATCTGTGGTTTACACCTGTAATAGAGATCTCCGCGAAGTACTACTAATAGGATTTTTCTCTGGGGCAGGACTACTCGGTGTTCCACCTCTACTATTAACTATTCCGAGAGAACGCCTCCACCCCCAGAGAGCTGAAAGAGTGTTCTATAATGAACCCCCTGGCATTTTCATAGGTATAGCAGAGGCTGAGATCGCCTATGGTCAGCCACGTAGAGTATACGCGGAGATTTCACAGGGACACGTACTCGGCTCTGATATTAAGGAGACTTGGTTTTTCAGAGAAACACGTAAGCCGATTTACGTGAGATTAGAAGACTTAAACACGCCTCACATAGTAATTATAGGGGCCTCAGGTACCGGTAAAACTACGCTTGTAAAACACATTGTTCAAGAGTCTAGTAGAATTTACGGTTACCGTTTCCTAGTAATAGATCCTCACGGAGAATACTCGAATTTATCAATTAGTGCTGAGTGTAGAGTTATTGATGCATCTAAGTACACTATAAATCCCCTTATACTCGAGAAGTCCTCACCAAGAGATAGGGCTTTACAGTTATCACACGTTATTGCCTCTATTTTTAAGCTTGGATTTATACAGAGAAGACTCCTCGAGGAGGTTATTCTAAAAGCCTATGCTACGAGGAACATAACAGATGATCCAGAGACGTGGAGTAAAGAGCCCCCTACTCTGAGAGATCTTGTTGTAGCATGCAAAGAGCTAAGCGAATTAAACCAGGAGTTTACGAGAATTCTGCCGTACTTAAACCTAATTAGCGAGAGCATGGGTGAAGGAGAGCCCCTTAGTATTGATGACTTGCTAAGAGGTAATAGCATAGTTGATCTAAGCAGAGTTTCAAGTGATTTCACTAAAGCAATACTCGTAGAGACCTTAATGTACATGTTGATTAGTAAAATGTACCGTGCTGGAAAAATACCTCTTCAATTAGTTATAGACGAAGTTAGACACATAATGCCTAGGACTCTGGGCATGGAACTCCTCTCTAGAATGTTTATGGAGAGCAGGAAATTTGGATTTTCAATCATAGTAGTTTCACAGGACATTAAGAGAATACCCCAAGCATTACTCAATAATGCTGGGCTACGAGTATTCTTTACGCTTAATGAGCCTGAAAGCGTGAAGGCAGCTGCAGATATAGTTGGCGGTGCTATTAAGGTAAAAGCCGCATGCATATCAGAGGCTCTAAGGTCTTTAAAGCAACACTCTTACATAATACACGCCACTGGTTCTGAAAACATCTATATCGCAAAAATAGATCTCGCTAAATAGAGATGTTTTCTGAGGCAAACATCTATGAATAACTTATGAGTAATTATGAATATGAATACGTGTTTCTCATTTAGATTTTCAGTCTCTGCTCGGTTTTTCACAGCATCACAGCCAAGGCTATCGAGGTTTCACGTAATTCCTAAACCTCCATCTGCGTTAAATACACCAATTAAACCCTAAAACTCATCATTCAGAGCACACTGCATACCGAAACCAATAAACTCGAAACCTCGCATCCGCGTGTAGTTATAGCTATCTGTAGTTAAATTTAGATCAGTAGTAAGTTTTAGCAACTAAGGGTATAAAAAAGTAAAAGTTAACAATAAAAGAAAGTGCCTTGCGTAGGGTGAAAGCGTGGTTCTGGGAGAGGATATTAGCGGGGGGGCAGAGCACGAAGCCGTAGAAACAGCGGAGGAAGAGGAAGAAGCGGGTGAAGTCGTAATTGATCAGCTAAGATTTTTCGCCAATATTAGTAAATTATGGTACAATGTTATACACGGCAATTTACCCATAGAAGTACTACTATCGACACGTGAAAGCACCGTACACTCAAAGGCACGTGTTACTCGCAAAGAGGCCAAGAAAAAAGAGAAAAGGAAAAAAGCTAGAGAGGAGAAAAAAGCAAAAACTAAAAAGAAGAAGCACTAATACCTTGTGTTTCTAGATTTTAGAAAAAGGCTTCTCATAGCTTATCTCTAGAATATCCATGAAAACCTTATTATCTCTGTGGAGTTTTCACTTAAATTCCTCTGTGATATATCATATAGTAGCTCTAAAAGCGTGTTTTTAAGAGTCAAAGCCCTGTCTATGCGTATAGGTGATATTTGTGTTTAGAGTTACGCATCCAAATGCGTCTAAACTCAAACGTGTATTACAGGTTTTAACTAAAATTAGTGACGAAGTACCCTTCTTTATTACTCAAGATGCTTTAGAGGTAAAAGTCATAAGTCCCGATAAGACCGTAATGGGCGTGTTCAGAGCACCTAGTATTATATTTGAAGAATACAGCGTTGAGGGAGAAGAGAGCTTCATAGTCTCAGGTACAGAGCTTAAAAAAGCTGTTAAGAGAGCTGGTAGAAACGACGCTGCTGTATTTGAACTCGACAGGGAGAGCGGGGTCCTCAAGTTAACTCTGCGTGATAGAAAAACAGGGCTTGAGAGGGAGATAGGAGTACCTCTAATTCCTAAACCCGTTGAACCACTACCCGAGTTACAGGTGGACTTAAGCGTTACGTTTACAATGCTATCTCAGGATTTCAAGAACATAGTAAGTGACCTTAAACTCGTCGGAGATGAGGCTATATTCACATATGAAGCCGGTAAAATAACCATTATTAGTACTGAGCAGCAAAAAGAGTACAAGTGTGACCTCGCCGAGGGAAACCCCCTAATAATCTTGTCCTCCACTGTTGAGAAGGCTAGATCCTCATATAGTATTGACCTGTTAGTAGAGGCCGCGAGACCCGCCTCTGCAACTAAAAATATCACTATATCCTTTGACACGAGTAAACCAATGAAAGTAGAGTACGATATAGGTGATGGAAGTAAGCTCATATACTGGCTTGTGCCTAGAATTTAGCTGTAACACAAGTGCTAGTTAGTCTCGCTTTTACCTCCAAGAGCCTTTATGAGCTCCTCAAATACCCTTTTTCTCTCTTCACTACTAACTACTCTAGTCCTAGGCGCCGGTAAACCCTGGTCAATTGACGCCCTCCAAGCCGGCGATCTACACTTACTCATTCTAAGAGGACAACTAACGCAACACATGAAGTCCACTGAGAGCTCTGGAAACACGGCACATCTAAGTGTCGGCTTATACAGTCCACAGAAGTCACACCTCTCCCAGTATATTGTCACTTCAACGCTCACCCTGTAAGTTGCTAGTCAATAGTGTTTTTAGGTAATTAGAGATTTATAACATGGAGGTCATGGCGTGTATACTCTCCTACCACGTCAAAATAGAAGCTAAAGCGTACACTAACAAGGCCGACGTGTAGGCGACTACTAGCATTAGTACTACTACCTCGGCTACGAGCTTTAAACTCCTAGTTTCACCATATATAGTTGCAAGAGTCGCTAAACACGGCACATAGAGTGTAACAAAAACCGCTAGTGCTACAACTGACTGCTCAGTAACACCCGTAGTAGTAAAGGCTTCTCTAATACTGTCCGCGCCCGTAACCATGAGGAGAGTACTAATGAAGATCTCCTTAGCCGCAAAGCCCGCGATAAGTGCTAATACTATGATCCATGCCTTCTCCCCGCTTATACCCAGTGGTTTAAGTATAGGTGTTAATACTCTTGAGAACAGAGCAGCTAAACTTTCACTGGGCTCAGTAGTAAAGCTCATTATTGGAGTTACGTGAGTTAACAGCCAGAACAAAATGTTAGCTGTAACTATGACTGTTCCTGCTTTTACTAGAAAGTGCTTAGTGTGCCACCACGTATACCACCACACAACTCTAGGTATAGGCTTATGTAGAGGAGGCTGCTCCAACAGTAGCCTAATCTCCACTGCCTCACCTCTCCTAATACTCCACTTGTACAGAGTAAAGCCTAGAGCAGAGAACGCGGTAAAGGCTACTATGTAGCTAAAAGCCACTAGTAGAAAGCCCTGTCTCACAGCTGTAGCTAGGGCTAAGAGGACTATTAGTCTGGCTTGACACGGTATAAAGGGTAATAGCATAATTAGCCTAGCTCTCTCAGCACTACTTGGAATAGCCCTAGTTACTAGTAGCCCGGGAACGTTGCATCCCAGTGAAAGTGATAACGGAAATAAGGCGTGACCTGAGAAGCCGAGTTTTTCAAATAGTGTGTGAACGCCTATAGCTAACCTCGTTAAAAGACCCGTATCCTCGAGAACTCCGATGACGGCTAATACGATCATTATTAGCGGGAGAAATAGCAATAGAGCTCCTATACCGCCTAATATCGCTTCACTCAAAAAGAGTGAAATAGCATTTTCACCGAGAGCGCTCTTAAGAGTACTAGAACCCCACTCTAGAAACCTCTCAATTAGAGAGCTAATGGTGCACTCTTCAACTACCTGTGCTAACTCACTATATCCTGTACTCTCGAGGATGCTTGTTATGGGAAACCCTGTGTTTACTGTAAATGCTAGTACAAATACAGCTAGAATTATAGCGATACTTACAAGCGGCGCGAAAACGGGGTGGTAAAATAGCTTTGAAGGGGCTTGTCTCCTAATAGCTACTTGTACAATACAGGATTTACCAATACTCTCAGCCTGCTTAAATCTACTGCGAGCTACGATGACGGCTGGGTCTACTTTCAGTATTCTAGACGCCTCTTCTCTCATCTCTGTGAGGACTTTATATAGACTCTCACATTTCGCTTTAATTAACTCGAGCGTCTCAGGATCTCCTTCAAAAACCTTTACTGCTAACCACCTATGTGACAACTCAAGGTTACATTGCTTTATGAGGGCTTCCGCCGACTCGATGTAAGTACTTAGCTCGCCGTAATCAACTTTCACATACTCTCTTCTACTAGTCTCATAGGTATTAATGATCCTCTCAATAAGCTCTCTTAAACCTACACCTTTTACTGCTGAAAGTGGCACCACTGGTACTCCTAGATGTTTTTCCAATAGCTCGTAGTTTATGTGAATACCCCTAATGTGAGCCTCATCTACTTTAGTTACTCCAATAATAACCCTACTTGTAAGCTCAAGTATATCTAGGGCTAAGTATAATGTTCTAATCAGCGAGAGTGAGTCTACGAGTACAACTACGACGTCAGGTTTCTCGTTAACAATAAAATTCCTAGATATCTTCTCTTCTAGTGTAAAAGCTGTTAAACCGTAGACGCCCGGAAGATCAATTATGTGGATTTCGTAGTCACGGTGTTTAATAACACCTTCACTCTTACTTACAGTAGTGCCTGGCCAATTAGTTACTATAGCGTTTCCCCTTGTAAGTATATTAAATAGTGTAGACTTTCCCACGTTTGGTTGACCTATTAGTGCGACTCTTATTCTCTCCATGAGGACTCGACCTTAACTAGTAATTTCTGCGCTATTCCACGACTAATAGAGATCTCCGTGTCGTGAACACTAATTACAAGGACGCCTCTGCCGTCATTAACGAGAACTCTGATCTTGGAGCCAGGTACTAGTCCCATGTTCAGTAATCTAGAGAGTAGTCCTTTACCCGCCTCTATAGAGATTAATGTAGCTACTCTTCCCTCACCCACTTTATCTAGTGTTGTGATATTATCCCTCTCCTCCACAGTAAGCACCATGTGGTATAATTATAAGCCTATCATAGACATTTTCAGCCAAATACTTACTCGTAGAAGTTTATAAACTTAGATAAGACTAAATTTAAGAAGAGTGTAGAGGTCACATAGGCTTTAAGAGAACTGTGAAAGCTACGTGTTTAACAACCTCCTTTAGTACTTGATTATGCTTTATAGTTGTATAAACAGGTGTCTGCTCTACGACCTCAACAATAACTCCCGGTTTTAGTTGAAGTTCTTTTAACACCGGCATGATTGTTGAAAGTTCTCCTGCTATTCTCTCAACTCTGTATAATCCTAATGTCGCCTCACTGAGCCTAATATACTGAATTTGCACGGTACTATCTGCTTTCTCCTTGTTTTCTACTAATGGAATGACGTTTCCGTGTGGACAGTTCTGTGGGGCTCCCGTCATCACGTATATTCTCTCTATTAACTCATCTGGTAAGTGCTCTAAATAGTGTGCGTAGTAGTGCGTGTCAAAGACATCTACTCCAAGCTTATAAGCTAAAAAAGCCTCAGCTATTCTGTGTTTCCTAATAATTCTCCTCGCTAAGTCATCGCCTTTCTCTGTTAAAACTACTTCTCTATACATATACCTCTTAACTAAGCCTTTTTTCTCAAGTTGAGAGAGAACCTTGAACGCTGTTGAGGGTTTAACCCCGAGCTCTCTCGAAATGTCTAGCAACTTGGCCTGACCATAAACCTCGCGTAGCCTGTATATGGTCGCTAAGTAATCTTCATAGCTGCTCTTGAAGAGCCCTGATCTACGGGGTTTCATGTCGTTTTCAGCCAGCTACCGCAGTAGATCAGCATTACAGTAGAGCTTAATATTTTTAAGCAACTTGTTTGTGCCTGAATTCTAGGGGGGTAGCTGTGCCCAGGGAAGTGAAAGACCCTGAGGAGTTTATAAGAATATCAGAACGCGCAATAGAGTGTAGAGTAGTTAAACTAGGAGATGAGGGTATAGCCAAAGTAAAAGCGAGAACAAAAAGATACCTCTACACTATTAAAGTACCTCTCAGTGATCTAGATAACCTGCTCAAGAGGCTGAAGTGCCAGAACATAAAGTATATTGAGTAGAGCCGGGGGCGGGATTCGAACCCGCGATTTAGCGGGTATCTAACACTAAAGCCCTGCAGCCCGCCGCCTTAGACCGCTCGGCCACCCCGGCACCTATTCTAGTATAGCTTATCCCCTCTTAAAACTCTTACTGCTATTTGACGCGTAAGCTGTGACATCACTGTATCGCTGTTCACTCACGCATATTAATAAATTAAGTGCTTCTCTACATAGTTGTTGTTTTATTTAACGTCTAGTTCATTTGATTTTGACGCCTTTATGTTTAAAGTAGCTTCGGCGACTCCGTTAGAGTACCTCGCAATTCTCTTAAGGCTATCTAGTATTAGCGTTATAGTTACTTTCTCTCGCACGTCGATGTGCAATGGCATTACTTTACTCTGGAGAGCCTCTTCAATGTCTTGAACAACTCTCTTACTCTCACTTATAACTTCCTCGGCGGCTCTCCTGCTGAGGTTATATAGAGCTTCCATAGCTTTATTGAACAGCTTTTCATCTCTCTCGAGGAACTCGCATACTAGTTCGTAGTTTCCGAGGCTACCTGCTCCTAGCACCCGCTTAGCTATGTTGACTACGTGATCAGCTATTCTCTCTAAGTTCCTAGCTATAATTCTATAGCTCAAAACTTCAACTATATTTGTTATTCCTAGCTCATGTTGGGATTTAACATCTAGTAGAGCTAATGAGAGCTCTCTAACAATCATGTGGTGAAAACGGTCTGCTTCATCATCTCTCTGAATAATAGCGTAAGCGTAGTTGATATCCCTGTTCTTAAGGAGTGCTGAGCAGTCTTGTATCATATTATTAACTATTAAGTGTAGGCGTCTAATAGCACCTATCAGAGGTAATTCGCGAATATCAATTAGAACTTTAAACACCACGGTGTTAAAGGACTCTTCAATTACTTCGATACCAGCTAGTTTCGCTCTAGCAACGCTTTTAACTTCACTTATAAACTTGGCTAAATCAGGCATACTCTTATCAAATACAACACTTATAATATTATACCCAGCTATATACGCCGCGAGGAGCATTCTAAGAACCTGCTGTGAGTCCGCGCCTGGATATATTTTAATATTAGCTTTTAGCGCTAAAGGCTCTGCTCTAGGAGGAGTTATAACTAGTTTATCTCCATACTTCTCTACAATAACGTAGTCACCACTCTTCAATTTAACAGAATCCACCCACTCCTTTGGTAGCGTAATAATAAATGACGATGAACCCGTTCTCTGAACTCTCCTCCTCTCTACACTAATCAAGCTGATCCCCCACATCTATACATATACATTCATACTAGTAAACTACATACAAGGTCTATATAAATATGACGAAGGCTCTTACGAACCCCACAAAGAGAGGTAAATGGGCCCGCGGGGATTTGAACCCCGGACCTCCGCCTCTCCCAGGGGCTTGTAAGGGCGGCGTCCTACCAGGCTAGACGACGGGCCCCTATTTCTTAAGGGACTCAGCTCTTATATAAATTCATGTTGTTTTATAGTCATTACCTCATCTCTGTTTCCCTGCATTGCTTCTTAGAGTTACATCCGCGTTTCCCCTCTAATGGTGCTTGATGTTATCTGTGAATACTTGTAGTTCTGCTAGCGGGGGTTGCACCTCGATGTGGGTTCACTTGCTTCACTCACACTTTATGGGTGCCTGTTGAGCCCAACGCCATGGGGCTCCCATCTAAGCCTCCCTGCGTCACCGCAGAGCGGATCATCCACGCAACTATAAGGGAATTAGAGGTATTAAAACACTACTCCACAACACTAAGTACTTACAAATACCCAAACACATCGACAAATCTGTAACAGCCTTAGGGGATTTCAGGATCACCCTTAAGACCCCACATCTTGAACACTTGATTTACTACTCTAAGGAGTATATCTTACGTCGTATATTTTTCATCAACACCAATTCACATTGGGCTATGTGAACTCATATGAAGCTCAAAGCAGTCACCAAGGGCTGTTACGGGTTTGAAGCGATTTGTTAATAACTGTAAGTACTTCTTAGAGCTATGATGCAGTCTATATAAGCTCCGGGGGCTTATATATGATGGGGGCTGAGCTACTGCGATGAGGGAGCTCAGAGGTAGCGTAATGAGCCACTCGCCAAGCATTTACAGCTATTCACAGGCAATCACAGGTCTTGGTGAGTGGTGAACGCTCTATGAAATAGGTGACTAGTAAAGTGTTCATTAAAGATAAACTTCCACGTATATTCCCCATTAAAGGACATACTCAGATTCTAAGGGGGATTCGCGTATAGCGTCTAGCCTGTGACCGATCTATAAATAGCTGTGATTAGTTGACTTAGATTTACTGGCTTCTCCGTGTGTTTTTAGTTGTTGATGATGAGTTTTGGTGTTTAGATTACTGTCCTTAACGCAGATGAGGGGCTTGGGGTTTATGTGGAGCCCTTATAGCCCGGGAACCCCCGAGGCGAGAGCAAAGTACTTAGAACTATCCCAGGTATTCACAAATGATCGCCTCGGGGAAACCTTTTTGTCTCTGCAAGTATGGTGCTCTTAAAACCAAGAAGTCCCGCCGGGGGGATTTGAACCCCCGACCACCCGGTCACTGCCCCCTCACTACAGCCGGGCGCTCTGCCGCTGAGCTACGGCGGGTTTTTCACATATTTATTCTTAATAATGCCTATAAAAGCTTTTCATAATTGAAGTCCACAGTTACCTCGGGGAGGAGGGTTTTTAATATGAGCATCTCTGATCACGTTCAGAGTGCTCTTTGGAGAGATCTCGAGGAGATAGCGGCTACTCTAAGCGAGAAGGATCGCGTTAGAGAGGAGGTTATTAAGTTATCGCGCGATATTACGAGGCTAAGTAGTCGCGTAGTTAGCAGTGTCCATAGAGGAGACTTCGAGGAAGCTAAACAAGGACTACTCATGCTTAGAACACATGTTCAGAGGTTAATGGATCTCGTTAAGCCCCACGAGGACTTAAAGTACTCGGGTTTAACATATGGTAGTCTAAGTGAATACGTAGAGGCATCTCTCTTCTACTCAGTAGTTGTAGAACAGAGACTACTCTCAATAAGAGAGTTAGGAGTCCCAGTAATCCCTTTCTTACAGGGTCTTGGCGACCTCGTGGGAGAATTGAGAAGACTTGTTGTTAAACTGCTAGATCAAACACGTGTAGATGAAGCTGAAAAATACCTTAAGATCATGGAGACTATTTATGAGGGGCTTAGAGAGCTAAATTATCCAGAACCCCTTATCCCAGGAGTGAGACACAAAGTAGATGTAGCATCTAGACTAGTAGAGGACACGAGAGTTCTAATTCTCAACACAAAGAACTCCCTCCGATGCTACCACGAAGACTACTAACTTAAAACTCATCAGCACGGCTCTTCAACATCACTTTTCAGAGTCGCGGTTTTTCTTCATCTCGCTTATTAATTAGTGGTTTAATAGCTTCAAAAATATTTCTTCTAAAATTCCTCTTATCTAGTTGAATAGCTCGCTGCCTTCCCTTTATACTCATTTGTCTCCACAGATCCGGGTTAGATTGAAGTGCAAGAACCTTACACTGAGCTTCTCTGAGATCTAGGTAGGAAGCGGCTACTTGATCGTCTCCTAGAGCTATGTCAGTCCAGCTCCCAGAGTCTCGCGGTATAATTACCGGTGTCCCCGCGGCCATTGCTTCCACTATGCTGATCCCAAAGTGCTCTCTCGGAGTTATGTGAACATAAATTAATGAGCCCCTGTACAATTCTACTAGCTTATGGCGAGACACGTTAACTTCAATGTCAAAGTAATCATCCACGTTCAACTTTCTAGCTACTTCAACTAGCTTATCATACAGAGGCTTGTTGATACGTGAAAGAGCCCCTACTAGGAGAGTACTTATCTTGTACTTTTTTAGTAAATATGCCAAGTAGACTGCTCTCTCAGGATGCTTCTCAGGGCTTATTCTCACAACAGTCAGAACTCTTTTATCTCTATCAGTGTAGTCTAATACAGGCTTTTCAACTATGTCATCTAGATTCACAGGTGGATGAACTACAATAGACTCAACTGAGAGTGCTTTTCGTAAAAAGTCTGCAGTAAATCTCGAGTTCGCTATAAAGAGCTTTACACGCCTCTTGATCACTGGAGATATTATCATATTAAACAGAGAGTAGAGTTCCCCAACTAGACGTGGAATACCCTTTAAGCCGGGGTAGTAAACTCCTAGATCTATGAATGATGGATAGTGAACATACATAACGTCTCCTACGCCTGAGATCACATCACCACTAGCATTTATTGTAACTAAAGGTCTATTAGGGGGATCACCTACACTTATACTCATTACCTCTGACTTGTTTACACCGAAAAAAATTTGCGATCTTTACTAAGTCGCCGCGAGACTTAATCGCGAGAGAATCTACATATACATCATACCCCCTCTCAGCGAAAGCTATAGCCATCTCTAACACTAAGTACTGTGACCCACCGAGACCCATGAGATGCGTGTTTAGCATGTGATGTTTTATAGCGATAATGTTATTCAATTCCTCCTTTCACCCTTACCTCTCGGTAGTATAACAGCGTGAAACCCCCTTTCTATTAAGTGCTCCTTAAGGCTTTCAGCAAAGCCTCCTCGAGATCCATCTATTACCACTAATCTTGGATTAGCCTTAACCACGTAGTTCACTAGGTCGTCGAAGTCGCCGTGATCGCTGAACGAGACTACGTAGGTATAATCATCTAGTTTTCTAAATAGATCTGTAAATACCCTCCCTGTTAAGACTATGTGTAGAGCCTCACCGTCTAGTTTACGATACCTAGCACTGTTGAAGTGCTTAAAAAATATTATTCCCTCACAACTCTTTATCCTCGGCGCTTCTAAATCCCTATAGTAGTTGCTAATGTTGAAGTTGTACTTCTCTTCAAGTAATTTCACGGCTTTATACACTCTACTAGGCACGACGTAGGGTGCCTTAAGCCCGTGTTCTCGGAGAGTTAACATGACTTCCTGTATTTTACCATGATACGCGTATATGTAGACTCTCTTATACGTCTTAAGCCCCTCGCTAACAAACTCTACTAAAAGCGAGTTGACGGCATCCTTATATGGTCTTCTACAGGCTGGGTGACCATAGGTAGCCTCTATCACTAACACGTCGAGGTCTCTCATAATCTCGGTTTTATGCGTTAATTTAAAGTCACCTGTGTAACCAACCCGGATTTTCTTGTCTTTTAGCTCGATGCTTACCTGTGTAGCCCCTGGTATGTGATCAGCTGGTACAAAGCACACCTCCTCACCCTCGTATAAGTGGCACTCATGATGGTCAATTGGCTTCTTTTTAACCCTAAATATTGGGAGTAACTGAGAGTCTATGTAATTTAGTGCCTCTAGGAGATCTAGTGTTATCTCCGTGGCGACTATTTCACTGCACTCACGTATACTCTTATCTAGGTCGACTGTGTGATCAGCGTGAATGTGCGTAATCACCCTAATAGGCCTTTTCGCGTGTCCATCAATAACGATGTTTCTACCTACTAGAATCGCTCCTCTAGGAGATATTTCAACGTGTTTTAAGTACTCCGTTATAGAGCTATACACAAATTAATCCCCGGCTTAAGGTATACTGTTTAGCACGAATTTCCACTTCTTCGCTCTAGAATCATATATGATTGCATTATCAATATATAAAGTCTTCCACAACTCAAAACCCTTATCTCCAAGTTGATTCTTAATCTCCTCTTCTGCAGTAGTAGATAGGCTTAGCAGTTTTTGCTTAAACTCTCTCCAGTAGTCGGGGTCAACAGCTACTCTTTCCCTCGTTAGTTTTAGCACTATAGCTCCTTCTCGCTCAAAGTACGCGAAAAGCCTGTCTCGTTGAACTCTAGGTGGTAGCTTACTTTCAAATACCACTTTCTCTTCTCTTAGCCTCTCTATGCCAGTCCTGTACGGCTTCCTGGCACCCGGTTGTTCTCTTGTCTCCTCTGCAGCTTCTGCTCTCCATCTACGTATTTCCTGTACTGTCGAATCTAGCTCACCTAGTCTCTGCTGGATAGAGTCTAGTTTCTCGTATAGTTCAGCTATTTGTGAGCGTATAGTGTCAATAATTGAAAGTCTCTTATTTATCTCGTCTTGTATGTACCTCTCGAACCGGGCTTTCCACTTGGCGAGATCCTCTGGTGGCTGCCTAGTAGTAGGTGATACGAGGTTTACTAGAGCCGACACTATGTACTCTGAGACACTGCTATATCCTCCTTCACGAGCGAGTTTCTCTAGCTCACTGTATAGATCCATGGGGATGTTGAGCTTTAACTCTTTTACACGCTTACTCTCAGACATCAGTATACCAGCTCACATGTTAGAGTGTACTATTTTCTTAAAGTCTATTAATTTATAGTGTATTGGTGAAAATGTGCTCTTCAGTGATGCACACTTACATGTAAACCCCGTGGCAGGTTTCGGCGCCGAGAAAATAGCTAAGAAGTTTAAGAAAGAGGGGGGCTGGTTTATCGCCATCGTAGCGCTTCCCCCATATTATTACGGCTTTAGCGATTTCTCCATAGACTCCTATACACGGGTAGCTGAGCTACTAGCTAGAGAGGCTAATAGAGCTAAAGAGCAGGGTTTAGAAGTAGCCAGCTTCATGGGGATTCACCCAGCTGAGATAGACGAGTATTATAAGCGCGGAGTTAAGGGCGAGAAGCTGTACTCTCTTCTAGGCGGTGTTTTAAAGCTAATAGAGAAAAACCTGAGAAGCGGCTTACTTAACGGTATAGGTGAAGTTGGTCGACAACACTACACAACAAGCCCAGAGAGACTTGTCCTCTCAGAGATCATAATGCGCGAGGCGCTAGCTCTTGCTAAGAGCCTAGGAGTCCCGGTTCAATTGCACTTAGAACAGGGAGGCTTTGTGACGGCGCTATCCATTAGATCACTAGTTGACGGTTTAGGTTTAAATGCAAAACAGGCTATTCTACACCACGCAAATAGCGATACAGGCTCCTGGGCTAGTAACTACAGATTACCCTTTACCGCCCCAGTGAAGTACTTTGACGAGAAGTACATAGAGAGTATTATAGTCGAGTACTGTATGCTCGAATCGGATTTCCTAGATGACCCAAGAAGACCAGGGGTTTCAGCTTATCCCTGGGATATACCAGTTCTAATTAGAGAGCTCATTACGAGAGGCGTTATTAGTGAAGAGTCAGCTTACAAGATACTCGTCGACAACGTAGTTAAATACATGAATGTGAAGCCTCCATGAGGATTGATACTCCTTGAGTTGCGAAGTCTGCAGCTATAAGCCTGCGGAGTATACGTGTAGAATTTGCGGCAGGAAAGTATGCCGAGAAGACTACGTCGCTGAGAGTGGTATTTGCACTGTGTGCGAGGCAACGCTATGTGAAGTGTGTAAGAGAAGTCTCTCCATAGCTACGTGTATTTCGTGTGGAAGACACTGCTGTGAGGACTGCCTCGTAAAGGTGTCACAACTAGAATATATCTGCGTTGAGTGCTTAAAGAAAACTCATGGAGCAATGTCGAGGTGAATAAGCGCTGAAAGCGGGAAAACTCGAGTGGCATCTCATGGCAGAATTACTCCGGAATCTTGTCTTAAATGACGTAGACGTGATTGTAGGGCCTGCTCAGGGAGAAGACGCTGCAGTTATTAGGGTTAGAGACGGCTTTCTAGTGGTCCACAGTGACCCTATAACAGCTGGGGTGAGGCGTATAGGTTACTTATCTGTACACGTCGCAGCTAACGACATCGCCGTGAGAGGTGTTAAGCCAAGATGGTTTTTACCCGTAGTGTTACTACCAGAGAATTATAGTGCTGAGAGTGCTGAGGAGATATTTAAGGATATGGGCTGGGCTCTACGAGAGATCGACGGTGTAGTTGTGGGTGGACACACGGAGTATACTCCTGGGCTAAATAGACCAATAGTATCTATGACCGCTATAGGCTACACCACGTCTAGAGTTATATTAACGCGTGATGCTAAAGAAGGAGACTTAGTTTACTTTATAGGTAGAATAGGTGGAGAAGGCGCGGGCGTCATAGCGTGGGATTTTGAGCAGCTACTAATAGAGAGGGGAATTGATAAGAGGACTGTTGAGCACGCTAAAGGCTTTATTCACGATATTAGTGTTGTAAAAATCGCGTTGAAAATTAGAGACTACGTAAATACTATGCACGACGCAACAGAGGGGGGTGTTCTACAGGCATCCCGTGAGATAGCTGTTGCTAGTAATAAGGACATCGTAATTAACGTGGAGCACATACATGTAGACCCCGTGGTTAAAGCGGTTACAGAGGCTGTGAGTCTAGACCCTCTAAAACTCCTAAGTAGTGGTTGCGTAGTAGCAACTGTCCCAGAGCATTACAGAAGAGTATTTGAAGAAGCTCTGAGCACTCTAAATAAACCATATAGTCTAGTGGGTAGTGTTAAGAGTGGTTGCGGAAAAGTCTATTTACAAAAGAACTCTAAACCAGTAGAGGTTATTAATAGAGACATCGTTGATGAGATATATAAGCTGTGGAGATAGCTAAAGTGGAAGAGAGGGTTAAAATGTCGTTAAATATAGCTGAAACCCTTAAATCGGGTGTAAGTATACTAAGAGACACGACTTCGCGTATTAGAACAGGTGTTTTTGGAGCTAAGAGAGGCGAAGAAAACCCCAAAGTCCTTAGTCTAGCTGCACGTGTAGTATTGTTGCTGGAGGAGTTAGCCAGGATATTAGAGTCTATTTCACAAAGAGCCTCTCTAACGCCATCTGAAATTATACAGGTTGCACCGTACACTTACATATTTAAAGTTAACAACGAAGAAGTGGTAGTTACAAGGACGAGGCCTGAACACGTAGTATTAAGCGTGAACACCACTAATAGAGTTGTCTCTATAAAGACGAGAAAGGGGTTAATTGAGATTTCCCCAGAGTTTCTGAGAGTAAAGTCTAGAAGGGTAAATGTCGCAATAAATCCAGCTGACAGAGAACAGTACAGAGACAAGCTTAATGAGGTTAAAAACTCGTTAAAAATATTCGAGATTATATTGAGTAGAAGGCTGAGCTTTCTGCCTAAACTAAGAGGCTAAATTCACGCCGCCTGAGTTTTTGCCTGTTCACTCTCACTCACAGGAATCTTCGGTAGCTCAGCAAACTTCTCTCTCATCTTCTGCTCTGCAATGATCTTCGCCTCTTCGAGTATTACCTTGGCCTCACTGTCAAGCCCTGTGCCTACATCTAGTGATAAGTCCACTGTACTTGCACCAATGACCGCCTCAAGCTCCCTTGATGCTACCTGTAGCTCAATCCACACGTCGGGCGCAACGTTCTTCACTATTCCAACAGCCTCTCTTAGTACTCCTAGTACTGGTTTAACCTCAGAGACTGCGCCACCATAAATGAGGAATGTCTCTAACTTTAACAGCGCGTTTTCTAGTGCGTATTGAACTGTTAGTAGCTGTTTACTTATCTTTCTAATCTCTGCCACCTCCTTAGCGTACATTTTTGCCCTCATTTCGTCCTTCTTTAAGAGGGACTCTACAATGTTCTCGAATAGTACCTTGTCTCTCTCAGAGAGCTTCTCAACGTAGTTTGTGATTCTACCCAGTGCTGTTTTTATTCTGTACTGTGCAATAATAGCTCTCTTTTCAAGGGACTCCGTCTCATTGGTAAACAGCTTTCTGATTTTATCACTAATAGTCTCTTGCCTATTCCAAGCCATATTGACCCTTCACCACTACCTCAATGCCTCTAACTACGCTTTTAAAGGATGAGACCTTATAGATACCTAGTTATCCACGGGTGTTTTCACGGTGAGTATAGAGCGGTATATTACGTGCACAGACAACTGCTCACTGAGACACATTGAGTCCTTAGCAATGATAGGATTAGCTGAGAGAGCTGAGATCCAGGACTGTGACAGGAGAAACTTTAAGAGAATAATCCTATACTTAGTAAATGGCTTAACTATAACTTCAAGTTGTTTCTACTACGAGGAAGTTGAGCAGTCTCTTAAAGTAATTAACATGTATATTCAAATAGCGCGAAGAGAGGGTTCTCTCGGAAAATTAGCTATTATTGAGCCGAGAGAAGAGCACTATAGGGGGCAGTAAAGCAGTAAAACCCATAGCTAAGTCTTTTAAGTGTTTAATAGCGTATTTAGTCATGAGTGATGAGCGGTATTACCTGTGATAAGCAGAATGAGCGGGCCCCTAGATCTGATCTTTTATTAACTAGTGGTGTAGCCGCGTGGCGTTGTTTACTACTCGAGAAATAGTGTGTGTTGCTCTCTCTAGCTTTACTCCGATTACACCATTTGAGAAGCAGAAGCCTTTTGAATCTACTCAGACAAGTACATCTCCTAGTCTCTGGCAACAGTTATTTGCAAATTTACCGGCGCCTCTAATATTAGTACTCATAGCTGTAGCGATCTCGATAATAGTATTGGTATTAGAACTTAGAGTGAAGTCCTCTACATCCACATTAAACAGACAAGAGTACACTTAATCACCTCGTAGTAGGTTTTCCTCGGCTTTGCTTAGCGCGTCGAGAGCTCTGTAGTCAACACCTACTCCGATATTCACGTGTCTTAGAAGACCTCGGATGTAGTCTACACTGTTCTCTCTCAGAACACCTACTACTCTCTCTAGGCTTACACTTAGAGGTAAGCTTCCAGTGCTGAGAATTAGTCGAGAAACATCGAAGTGTGTTCTCAGCCGTGTAGTTATCTCGGAAAGGATATCCCGTTGATTCTCAGCTTGCTTTAAGGTGAAAATTCCCATTGTATAAGGGCTCTCAGTGCCGCCTTGAAAGTAATATTCGTGGACTGTGAGCATCCTTGTTGCTGTTAATACGGCGTGAACAGGGTTTACACTAATAGTAGAAGCCATTCTAGCTTCAATACTGGTTTCTGACCTAATACGTTGAAACAGATCTCTATGTTCAGTTTCACTCATACCATTAGATAGTAGTAGAATTAGCCAGGGTAGAGGCGAGTAGACTAGGCCTCTGCGGTCTTCAACGGTAGCAGAGATTTCACTGTAAAGGCTACTTAGTGTTTTAAGAACTTCTCGATTAGGTTTACTTCTCAAGTATACCTGTATAATTGTGTATCTACTCACCATAAAACACCAATAAATTACCTAGTTTACACTGTTCTCAAAGAGCATGCTCCACTATGACTAAAAATGCGTATTTTAAGCTCTTAAGATTTCTTTCACGTGAAAGAGACTGTAACTGGCTAAATACTGGTGAAGTATAAGTGGGCGGAATATTCGCCGTGATCTGTAAAGATACTAAGATTCCTAGAGGAGCTATATATGAGGGTTTACGTAGACTCACTTATAGGGGGTATGACGGGGCTGGTGTTGCTTTTCTACGAGGAGATCTCCTGGAGGTGAGAAAGGCTCCTGGACACGTAGAGAGTGTCTCAAAAAGCCTAGATCTCGTGAACATAGACTCCGACATAGCACTAGGGCACACACGCTATGCTAGTAGAGGTTGGCCTGTATACGAGAATACACACCCATTTGTAGACTGTACACGGAGAATTGCCGTTGCCGGAGATGGAATTATAGAGAACTACGAGGAGGTTAAGAGCAAGCTTGAAAAGCTCGGCCATGTATTCTCATCTAGAACAGACACCGAGGTGGCTGTTCACTTACTAGAGGAGTACTTAAAGACAACTAGTAATAGAGTAGAAGCCCTATTAAGAATAGTAAAAGAGCTCCGCGGTATGTACTCCTTAGCATTTCTAGACTCCTCTACGAGAAGCATCCTTTTAGTTCATAGTGGACAGCCCCTCGTAGTTGGATTTTCAGCTGATAAGAGCTGCATTTATGTCTCAAGTGACTTGCCGTCTCTGTATGGTTTCGCGGAAGTAGCCTACATACTTGAAGATGGAATTGTCGGAGTTGTATACAGGGATGCTGTTGACTTCTACAGTGCTGTTAGTGGTGGAAAAGTAGAGCTCGGGCAGTTACAAGCTAAGAGAGTGAAATACGTAGCTGAGTACGCGGAGAAAGGGGGCTTCCCTCACTACATGATCAAAGAGATATATGAGATCCCAGAGGCCTTAAAAAGAGTGCCATTAACAATAATGGAGAAGTACCTTAGACTTGCAGCTATGATCATTCAGGGCGCTAAGAAGGTCTTTGTCACTGGCACAGGAACAAGCCTACATGCAGCCATGATCTCAACGTATTACTTCAGCGAGCTAGCGGGTCTCAGTGTAAACGTTATCTCAGCCGCTGAGTTCCCCTACTCGCTACTTGAAAGCGTAGAGACGGGTACTGTTATAATAGCTGTGAGTCAGAGTGGTGAAACAGCGGATGTTATAACTAGTGTTAAACTGGCTAAGCAGCATGGAGCAGTCATAGTTGGTGTAACTAACAATGTCGGCTCTAGACTAGCACTTGAATCCAACGTGTACTTGCCTATAGGTGCTGGGCCAGAAATAGCTGTGCCTGCTACAAAAACCTTTGTGTCTACTCTCGCGGGCTTTCTAATGTTATCATCTTACACTGGAATATACACTGGGAAGCTGACGAGTAGCGAGTATAGAGAGATCTTGAGCTCCATTAGAAATTTGGCTGATAAAGTAAAAGACCTTATTCCAGACTATGACTCTAAAATAGCAAAGCTTGCACAAGAGGTCTACGAGTACAAGAACATGTACTTAGCAGCAAGCGGAATCGCTTACCCAGTAGCTCTAGAGGGTGCATTGAAGCTAAAAGAGGCCGCACTTACGCACGCAGAGGGATTACAGCTTGGAGAACTTAGACACGGGCCACTAGCTCTCTCAGCTCTGGGGCTTCCAATAATACTGATAGAACCCATAGAGGAGTCAGCTAAGCACTTATTCTTCAAAGTGCTAAGAGAGGTTGAGAACAAGTACGCGAGAATCTTCACACTCGAGATCACTGCTAACACGAAGCACGCTGTGATCAACTTACCTCAGGTTGAGAGATACATGTACCCTATGGTAGCGACAATACCTCTTCAGCTGTTAGCGTATCATATTGGAGTCGCAAAAGGCTTACCAGTGGATACGCCGCCAGGGCTGGCTAAGACTATAACAACGTGAAGCGAGTTAATTCAAATGTTGCAAGTTCTTAAGCACGAAACATATATTATTTAGTTTAGCTGTGAGGAGTCCTAGTCCAGGTTGAGTGATGATAGAGAGCTCCGGGACCGAGCTTTCATGGACTTAATAATCCACAGGTGATCCCTGCGTGAGTATCAGGCTGGATCCGTGGGGTCATTACGCTATTGAGGACTACGAGAAATTAATGGAGGAGTTCGGCATAACACCCATAGAGAAACTGCTAACTCAGTACATAGTAGACCACTTTTACTTTACTCGTAGAGTCGTATTTGGGCACAGGGATCTCGACTTGTGGCTTAACATGTTCTCACGTGGGGAGAAGACAGCCGTCTTAACAGGCTTTATGCCTAGCGGCTATCCTCACCTAGGTACAGCCATGGTTTACGAGGAGCTCAAGTACTTTCAGGAGAAGGGGGCTTTTATTAAAGTAGCCATAGCGGATGCTGAGGCGTATACTGTGAGACGTGAAAGTAGGAGTGATGTTATTCAACGCGGCTTTGACTTCGTAGCTCACGCTATAGCGTGGGGTATAGACCCCGAGAGAGCAGAATTCTACTATCAAACAGAGATGCCCAGTAACTACTATAGGCTCATTCAAATGTTCTCAAGGAAGGTTACTCAGGCTGAAATGGAGGCTATTTACGGAGACCTCGCACCGGCGAAAATAATATCTGCTCTCACTCAGGTAGCAGATATACTCCACTTACAGCTTGACGAGTTCGGTGGCTATAAGTACGTAGTCGTCCCTGTGGGCATTGACCAGGATCCACATATTAGGCTTGCGAGAGACTTAGCAGATAGATTTAAACACGAGCTGGGATTTGAGAGGCCTGCATCACTATATCACAGGCTAATTAGAGGTCTTGACGGAAACAAAATGAGTAAAAGTAGGCCGGAGTACGCAATTCACCTAAATGAGCCAATAGAGCTCCTCGAGAAAAAAGTCATGAATGCACTAACAGGGGGGCGTGCTACAGCTGAGGAGCAAAGAAGAATGGGGGGTGAGCCGTGGAAGTGCACAGTATTTGAGCTCTACACATACCACCTCGTTAAAGACGATAAGCAATTAGAGGAGATTCGCCAAGAGTGTATTACTGGGAGAATCCTGTGTGGCCCATGCAAGAGGCGCGCCTTAGAAATGTTAAAGGAGCTTCTCAGAGCTCACCAGGATAATCTAAGAGACGCCGTTGAGAGACATGTAGTTGAGAAAGTACTTAAAAAGCCCTCCTTTTAAAAACACCTTCACAAAAGACTACTTGAAGAGTACTCATCTACATTAAACCCATCTCAGCGAGAATTCTACGCGTAGCCTCTACGGGATCCTGGGCAGAAGTTATCGCTGAGCCAACTACTACTATGTCAACTCCTCGCTCAACTAAGGGCTTTATAGCCCCGGTTTTTAGCCCCCCAGCTACAGCTACTTTTACACTTGTCTCTTCTTTCACTCTTACAGCTTCCTCCACGAGCTCAGCTGCTGTGACGCCACGTGCTCTCTGAACACTTATACCCACGTGAAATAGTACTACGTCGGGCTCATATTTAGCAACTTCCAGTGCTCTCTTGTAGGGATCTCTGCTACTGATGAGATCCACTATGAGTAAGATCCCGTGTTCCTTCTTAGCCGCGGAGGCCTCAATTAAAGTCTCATTAT
>JAJHRJ010000035.1 GCA_020832865.1 Desulfurococcaceae archaeon | reverse complement strand
AGTTCAATAACGCTTATTGTGGTAAAAATATACTGGAAGCGTAGTGTGTTTTTAATCCTTGAGATAACTAAAAAGAGCATTGTAAATAAGCTGATAAGGATGGTGTTTATTGAGCGGGCCTGATCTACACGAGAAAGTCTCAGATTTAGCTAAGAGGAGGGGAATATATTGGCCGTCATTTGAGATCTATGGTGGAGTAGCAGGTTTCTACGATTTTGGGCCTATAGGTGTTCTAATAAAGAAGGGTATTATAGACCTATGGTCAAAGTTCTTTATTTATTTACAAGAAAACGTTATTGAACTAGAAACCCCAATTATAAATCCACGCGTGGTCTTTAAGGCAAGTGGGCACGAGGAGCACTTCACAGACCCTGTTATTGAGTGCTCTAATTGCGGAAGGATCTTCAGGGCTGATCACATTATAAAGGAGCTCACGGGAATAGATGTAGAGGGGTTTAAGTTACATGAAATAGACGAGGTTATAAAGAAGTATAACTTAAGATGCCCCGACTGCGGTGGAGTATTTAAGCCGGCTATGTCTGCTCTACTACTATTTACTACTGAAATAGGGCCATACAAGGGGTCTTTAGGTTATTTAAGACCTGAACATGCACAGGGTATGTTCATAAACTTCGCAAAAATGCTGAGAATAGTGGGAGAGAAAATTCCTCTAGGAATAGCGCAAATCGGGAAAGTAGCTAGGAACGAGATCTCACCCAGACAGGCGCTAATAAGGCTTAGAGAATTCACGATCATGGAAGTAGAGTTCTTCTTTGACCCTGCGAGAGAGAAAGACGAAGTCAATACTGCTCCAGAGAGAGTACTTAGTGAAAAGCTCAGAGTCGTGACAAGCGATATGAGACAAAGAGGTATTGAAGACCCCGTTGAGTTAACAGCGAGAGAGCTTATAGAGAACAAAGTCGTCAAGTCAGCTTGGCTAGCTTACTGGATGAGTGTGGGAAACTTGTTCGTTAAAAGTCTAGGCATACCACAAGATAAAATAAGGTTCTTTGAGAAGTTACCTCATGAAAGAGCACACTACTCAGCTCAAACATTTGACCAAGAAGTCTATACGTCAAGATATGGCTGGATAGAGGTTGCAGGCTACGCTTATAGGACTACATATGATCTTGAGAGGCACGCAGAACACAGTAAGGCTGATCTAACGTACTTTAAGAGGTATAGTGTTCCCGTAATTAAGACCGTAGAGACAGCTCATCCTAATCCCGAAGAGATATTAAAATTGGTGGGTGAATCCAGATATCCTGAGGTGATGAAAGAGCTCTCAAAGCGTAACCCGGAAGAACTCTACAGGGAGCTTCTGAGTAGAAGTAGCATTGAGGTTGCAGGTGTAACTATACCTAGAGAGTGCTTTATTATTAAGAAGGAGGAGGTGAAAGTGCACGGTGAAAAGATCTATCCACATGTTGTAGAGCCATCATTTGGACTAGAAAGACTTCTCCACGTAGCTCTAGAGTACGCGTATAGTGAGCGAGATGGAAAAGTAGTATTAAGACTTCCACCGTACATTGCACCTTACCACGTGGCAGTGTTTCCCCTAGTAACTGGCAAGAAGCCAGAGCACCAGAAGATGGTCAGTATTGCTAGGAGTATATATAGAGAGCTAGTGAAAAGAGGCTTTAGAGCGCTCTACGATGAGGAGGGGAGTATTGGGAGGAGGTATGCTCGAGTAGACGAGATCGGTGTACCCTACGCGGTTACAGTTGATCACAGAACACTAGAGGACGCCACAGTCACCATTAGATATAGAGATACCACGCAGCAGGAGAGGATAAATATAGATAAATTACCAGAACGCCTCAATAATTTAATTATGAATGAGCTCTTCGCACACTTATTCTAGACGAAGAAGCATATTACTCGCTTCCAGTACTCCTACAATAGGTCTTATACTAAACGATTATGAATACTTATTATGTCTTCTTCTCAAATATTTAGTTGTAGGTGCAGTAGACTTGAGTGAGAAGGCCCCTAAGAGCGAGGAGGTTAATAAAGAGGCTAAAATAGACGTATCAAAGCTTGTTGCAATAATCCCACCGGCCTCAGAAATTATGGGGAAGAAAAAAGGCTATGGTGTTCCAGAGAAGAGAGTTAGAATACGCTTCGACAGAGAACTAGATAAGCCTGTAGCAAGAATACCCAGCTCTATAGCTCAATTAATAGCTGTGAAGAGCGGTGATGTAGTAGAAGTAGTCGTTTCAGGTAAAAAGAAAGCCGTATTTACAGCTGAGGTATATGAGGCAAAGCCCGGGGAAGAAGTAGTCTACGTGCATCCAGCTGATCTAGAAAAACAGGGCGTCGCCGATAACAGCGTAGCAACTATTAGAAAGGTTAAGAGATCATGAGTTTACACGAAACTCTCCATAGTTTAAAAGACCTAGTAGACTCCTTTGAAGACCTCATTGAGAAAGGTAAAATAGCTACTTCTACGCGTAGTGTTGAGCTGCTTTCAGACTTCATTAACTCTGTTGAAGGAGCTATTCCACAAGCTGTTAGTGCCCTTGAAAGGAGTAAAGAAGCCCTGCGGGAAGCACAGCAAAGCGATGTATTACTCAAATACATTAGTGTCTACTATAGAATGCTGGTGTTAGTTAGTATTCCATACATGATTAATATGCTTGAATCAGCTTCAGTTATACTTAAAAGTAGAGATCTTGAAGGAGATGCCACTAAAGCTCTAGCTCTAGCTAAGAAGCTTAAGAATCTCGTGGACACTCTAAAACCCTAATAAGCCTACCTTGAACAAATCTACTACTAATATCTACTACCTCTACAATGCCTCTACATCCGTTAATTTTCCCACTAGGTGTGTACTTAGGGGGGATCACTACAACGGGGCCGTGCTTCACTGGGTAGCAGTATACACTTCTCTCCCCTTTAACCAAGTAGACCTCTATTTTATTGCCTATGAGCGACCTCTTCATGGCAACATTGTATTTATCAATTAGCTTTTTGAGCTCTCTTATAAGGTCATTAGAAGCCTCATGTGCTTCTATGTCTTTGAGTTTACTAAAAGCTGTAGCGGGTAGCTTAGTGTACTTGTAGAGAGTAATCTTTTCAACCCCGATTTCACTGAGAGCTCTAACCGCTCTTATTGTTTCCAGGTACACTTCTCTAGTAGCGAAAGGTAGGCCATACATTAAGTATACATATGGTCTTAGACCAGCATTTTTCAGAATATTACAAGCTTGTAATACGTGTTTAACGCTTACAGGCTTACCTAGTACTTTATTATTGTACCAGTCACACCCTGTTTCAAGACCAATATGTACAGTTGTACCCTTCAAGTATGTGCCTAGAATTTTCCCGACTTCTTCATCTACGAGACACGCCTTTATGTTCTCCACCATAACTGCGACTTTCCCGCTCTTAACCTCGTCTATGGAGAACACGGAATTGAGTAAACTCTCAATAGCGTCCTTGTTTGCGGGTGGAATACAGGGATCTGTTAGAGCAGAGTCTACTAGGTCTTCTCTACCATAGTCTAAAAAGTCAGGAGCACTAAGAACTATTCTGCGTGCACCGTGATTTACTAGCTCCTCAATCTCGCTGATAATCGATCTTATACTCCTGCTTCTAGGTGGACCAAACATGTAGGGGACTCCACAGAAACCACATCCAGGCGGTATTTCACTAGGGCAATTAATCCTATCTGTGAGATTACTGCTACGGCACTTCATGCAGAATGTGCAGTTTAATCCTCCTCTATTAATGAGTGGACGGAAGTAGTTACTACATCCTCTAAGAACTTCAACATAAAACCTATATACCCATGTTGGCTTATAGGATACGTTCACTTTACTCCATGGTTTGATCTCGGATAGGAGCTCTTTTGGCGTGTATACGTGTCTAGATGTTAATGTAACTTTACTTTCTTTTCTAAATGCTAATGCAGGTGTCTTCTCTAAGCACTCACTAGTCTCTCCACTCTTAAGACAGCGCATGAAGTGTCTTAGCGGTATTTCAGCTTCTCCAACAATGACGTAGTCTACTGGGAGCTCTCTTAGTACTCTCTCATACTCAAAGCTCACAGGTCCCCCTAGAATTATAGGTGCATTAGAGAGAGTCCTCAGCTCTAGTGCTATTTTCCTTAATGCGACGTAATCACTGCTCATTGCTGAGATAAAGAAAGCATTGAAATCGCGGACTATGTTAGTCTTATTAACAACAGCCTCGTAGGGGAGCAGAAGCGTGTCCTCAAATTCCTCTAAAATTCCAGCTACTATTCTCGGACCTGCGCCAACAACATCAAGTGTAGAGTAGCGTTTTCCAGCGGCCCGCGCGAGCGCATCAATGACTAGAAACGGCAATAAACCCCCCTTATCTTGCTTTGCTTAAATACCTCTTATTTCATTATAACCACATGAAACCGGGAAATATAGTGTCGGTGCATAGGGATCATGTCCATTGAGGAAACAGGTGTCGAGAGAGCCCTAGTAGAACTAACAGCAACAGAGCACTTAGTAAACTTATGTAGAACTATTAGAGACGAGTTAGAAGCACTGAAATCGCTTGTTCAAGCATACAGTGATATCAACTCGGAGAAGAAGCGTACAGTGATCGACATTTACGGAAAAGTGAGGAGTATAAAAGAAAGAGGTGAAGGCCAGAAAGCTTTAATAATGGAGTATCTCGTTAAGAGCAGTGAGCTCTCAACATCTACGAGAAGCTACATTGAGATAACTCGAATCCTAGATAGAATTATACAACACATTGATGGTGTAGGCTACAGGTTTGTACTTATGATTGAGAATGGAGTTCTGATCGGGAGAGAAGCAACAAGTGACTTTATACGCTTCATTGAAATGCTAAAAGAGCAATTGGACTCTCTTGAGGCAAGTATAGATAAGCTGAGGGTTTCACCGAGGAAAGCGCTAGAGATATTAAATAGGGTATTTGTTATCGAAGAAGACATTGACGAGAAGTTTAGAAGAGGTGTATTTGAAATATACAGCAAGTACGCTGGTTATGTCTCAGCTCTCCTAATATTAAAAGACATATATGAGCACTTAGAGGAAGTAAGTGACTTCTTAAAGAGTGCAGGTGAAGAACTACGATACATGATACTAGTAAAGACAGCGACGATGTAGAGAAAACGAATAAGTGCCTCGCTTACATACTGCATAATAGAGCAGTCGTGTTAGATTATACTTGTGCTAATAAGATATACTGGGATGGCTACTACGGGACTTTTCTAGGTGTAAATAAGCCTAGAAGTAGAGATATTAATGCACCACTAGAGCTATCATTAATAGAAGCAGCATATCTTGTCGAGAAAGACAAAGTAAAAGTAGTTAAGGATGGTAAGGCTCTAGATTTAGAGGGAGTATTAGAAGCTAGTAAGGAGGCTATTGAGAGATTTGAACCACTATATAGAGTATACGTGGACTTAAAGAGCCGGGGCTTTGTAGTGAGAAGAGGATTAAAATTCGGTTGTGATTACTTAATTTACAGATATGGCCCAGG
This sequence comes from Desulfurococcaceae archaeon, assembly GCA_020832865.1. The sequence goes on along the minus strand of JAJHRJ010000035.1, from coordinate 47 downwards.
AGTAGATCACGCCCCATTTGGGGCACTCGTATATAGCGCGAGCGATA
>JAJHRJ010000034.1 GCA_020832865.1 Desulfurococcaceae archaeon | reverse complement strand
GCGCTTAGAGCTATTAGAGTAAAACCCGAAGAGACTGTTCACATTGGTGACTCTTGTAGGAGAGATGTTATTGGCTCAGTACTAGCCGGTCTTAAACCAGTTCTCTACGCTAGGAGTCAGAGTAGTGTTGAGTTGTGTAAAGCGTTAAGGATACCTGTAGTTAAGAACTTAACTGATGCAATAGGAGTCATTGAGGCGATGTTGAAGAGTTAATTTCTCAGCGTAGTTATTGATTAGAGTAGTGTATTTCTCTCCAAATATCCTCTCTGAGTTTACGGTGTTTTAAGTAGTACTCTAAGCCATCTGCTAGTAGCGGCTTTCCATTAACGAGTGGGTATCTGTAAGGTAAGAATATGTATCCATGTTCTGTCTCCACTGTGACTCCATCAACATACTGGAAGCCCTCCTCGCTCTTGTGATCAAGCAGGTATTTCACATAGTAGGCTGCGCCGTCTATGCTGTACTGCCCCTCACCAATATTAAATGCTTTAACACTATTTGGGGCCCTACTAGTTAGGAGAGTCTTAGTTCTACCTCGTGGCGGGTGATCTCCGAGTATACCTCCAATAATAATGTACTTGACTGTGGCTAAATCACTGTACTTTAATTTACGTGGTGCTTGAGGGTCAAGTATTATTGTCTCATGCGGATTCAGCGCTCCACTTACTAGTAGATCAATAACGCTCTCCTCGAATACTCTACCGTAAATTTCAATTATTCTGTGATACCTAGCGGCGACGTTGGTAAACCACGTGTGATCTCTTCCGTGAATACGCGATACGTGTCTGTATTCAAGTAGTAGCCATGGTGACAGCTCTGCTTCTAAGTGCTCAACTATTACTACGTAATTCACGTGTCTTACCTTTACTAACTACCTCTCCTACTACTCATTACTTCTCTCTTAACTCTAGTTGTATAGAAGTAATCAATGCACTGCGTAAGCTCTGTGAACTCGTTATCTAGGTCTGTTGGTTTAACTGTGTAGGTTTTAGGATAACCTGTTACCACTACAACACCACTAGGTTTAGCAACTCTCTTAAACTCACTGAGGGCTTTTTTCTTATCGGTTATAGCACCCCACGTAGACACAGAGACCACGTAGTCGAAGACGCTACTTCTAGTAGGGATTTCTTCTGCATAGCCTTCAATGAGCAGTACTAGTGGCGATCTCAATTTCATCTTAGCTCTCATTAGCATTTCGCGTGATGGGTCTAGGCAAATGTATTTTAAATTCCCAGTAGTCCCGGTTTTATCTAAGTACTCGTAGAGTAATCCCGTACCACACCCAGCGTCGAGTACTAAACCCTCTAGTGTTTCAACTACATCCAGGAGGCACTTGTACTTAGCGTACTGCTCTTCTCTGTAGAGGTTATCGTAGGACTCAGCTGTGACGAGATACTCCAAGATCTCACTTCTTGAGGAACTCGTGTAGAGTTGTCTTCTTAGTAGTCTTCTTCTTGTAGAGTTCCCACAGCTTCTTTAAGTCAACATACCTGTACTCTAACCCTAGTCTTGTCAGTGTCTCTAGGGCTGTTGGTGCAAATGACGGTGCAACTAGTATTCCTCTCGGCGTCTCTCTGTGCTCTCTCTTGTAGTCCTCTACGTACTTGTATAATTGAAGCGCAGCTTCGCGAGTAGCGGTTATTCTCTTGAGCTCTACTAGTACGTGTCTACTAGACTTGTCTACTCCATATATATCCACGTAGCCGTCTCCAATAGGCTTCTCTACCTCTAGTACTCTCAACCCGTCTTCAATAATCCAAGGGTTTTCTACTAGTATGTCGCGCATATCTCTCTCTTCAAGGTACATTGTGAACTCGGCTTGATCAGTGTATTCTCCTACAGCGACGAGGTCTACTCGAGTAAACACTACTGTAAGGTACTCGCGTGGCTTATCTCTAACAGCGTGTACAACTAGTCCTATATTCGGCTTAAAAGTCACCTCAATTACCGATGTTGACGGTTGCCAATTAACAGGTGAGTAGCCCTGAGGCCTGTGTACTAGTACTGCGCCATCTTGTTTAATAATAACAACTCTCTCACCTAGTTCAAGTCTACTTGCAGCGCGGCCCTCGTAGTCAACTCTACACTCGCCGAAAACAACTATCAGCTCTCTCCTATTCACAGCAGACTTCAAAGTCTCCACTAGGCTTTCTAGACCTAGTCCACTATAAGTCCTCAGAGTCACTTACAACACCCCCATAGAAGTATATTAAGATAAGAGCCCAAATCTCACTAATTGCTCTCTGACTATAAACTATTAATACTCTGTGTCATTTAGAGAATACAGCGCTCACTGTAAGCTAGTACTTGCGAGCTAGGGGTAGGTGCGTTGAATGTAAAGCTACTCGCATTTGACAGCATGGGGGTTAGGAGTATGGCTACGCTTATAGAGACTTCTGCGGGGTCTCTCCTCATAGATCCAGGCGCGGCGCTGGCTCCGAGGAGGTATAATATGCCTCCTCACAGCCTTGAGATCCAGGCGCTGAGAGAGGCTCTTAACAGGATATACAGGGCTCTAAGTAGAGTAGACTACGTTATAATTACACACTACCACAGAGATCACTACTTGTATAGGGCCGGGGAGCAGGTTCACTATGAGGGAAAAGTGATCTATGCTAAAAACATGTATGTTGATATTAATCCCAGCCAGAAAATTAGAGCTCACGTGTTATTTAGGAAAATGAGGATTGAATCACTAGCTAAGCAAGTAGTATTTGCTGACGGGAAGACAATCGACCTTGGTGGAGTAAAACTAGTCTTTTCTCACCCATTACCACACGGTGACTGTAATAGTAAACTCGGATATGTTTTATCTGTAACAGTTATTGAGAACGGATTTATACTAACACACGCTAGTGACACGCAGGGGGCTATATGCAAGTACACACTCAACTACCTAGTAGAAATACCACACGATGTTCTAATAATTAGTGGGCCGCCAACTTACATTAAGCGAGGGAGTAATACGAATATTATTGAAAACCTTGCAAGGCTTATTAAGAGCTCTAAGAGTAATCTCACTCTAATACTAGACCACCACATATTGAGAGATAGAGACTACAACAAGTACTTCAACGTACTGAGAAGTATTAGAGAAGACGTCAAGGTGTTAACAGCAGCTGAGTTTATGGGTGAGGAGATTAGGCAACTAGAAGCCTACAGGAACGAGCTATGGCAAGCTGAGTATTCTCACGGAGCTTAAAGGGCAATTTACACTAATGACTATGTTAAGACTCCGTGGACTTATCTCTCGTTGACCCATAATTATTGGTGTATAGTTAGTATTCAGCTTAGAATTTCACTTTAACTTCTTCTGGGGCGACTCTCCCGTAGTCTATACTTATAAATTCAATGTTGCTACCCCGTATTACTACTTTGCCGAGTCGCAGAGTGGGCTTACCTTCATTGAACTCTAAGCAGTTCTTTAACACTACGTTCATAACTGGGTCTACTAGTTCTAGTATCCCCATGTACTCGAATCCGCCTTTAGTTCTCACTAGTACTATGTTCCCCTCTGAGCTCTTTAGTATTTTTAGTGGACTCTGCGGCTTCTGATTGTACTGCATTGGAGCCAAGTAGCAGACCCCTACATAACCCTAGTATACACTACTCCTATAAATATTTAGGGTTTATATATAAGCTTTTAGGTTCTTTGACTCCATCTAGGTGTTTACGTGTGATTAGAGTCCATGTGGTAGTAGGTCTCGCTCTTATACTTATATTTCCACTGGGATTAGTAATGGCACTTACATCTCTTATTGACGTTCTAAGCACTGGTCACTTGAACACTGTTTTCGCTGCTTTTGGCTTATTTTACTCTCTCATTGGCTACTTGACTTATAAGTACGTGGTGTCAACTAGGATTGTAGAAATAGGGCTCTTTGAGTCTTTACTCGCTTTCTCACTCACATGGCTACTTATACCAATACTACTCTCAATACCACTATCAATACACCTAGGTATACCACTAGTAGACGGGGTCTTTGAGTCAATATCTGGCTTTACGGGTACAGGCCTTACAGTTCTAGTAGGCCTTGAGAGGCTGAGTCCAAGTGTGCTAATCTGGAGGGCTTTTATGCAGTGGATTGGAGAGCTCGGCATAATAGTTTTCGCGGCTGTTTTAATGCCTTTTATGTGGAGATTTAGCCACATACTTTATAGTTTAGAGAGACCTGTTAGAATTCTCATATCTCTTAGAAGAACAGCTATTAGGATTTTCCAGCTATACGTTGCAGTGACTATTGTTGGTATATTAGCGTGTGTAGTTACAGGTATGAGTATTCTCGACGCAGTAGTACACACGATGACCGCTATTGCGACTGGTGGTATGAGTAATTATGATGCCAATTACCAGAGAGTATACGAGTATGCTCCGCTAAGTATTTACCCCATATCCGTGTTAATGTTCCTAGGTGGTGTTAGCTTCACTGTTCTAAATCTCCTTGTAACTGGAGAGTTTAAGCGCGCATGGCTCAATGAGGAGTTTAGAGCATACATATATCTCACTTTAATAGCGATAATTACTCCACTCGTATTAATGCTTCCAAGAGTTAACTGGTCACTAGTTGACGCGCTAATAAAGGGCTCTTTTAACACGCTATCAGGCTTTACCACAACGGGTTTTAGCATAGGCTTATTGTGCGATCTCCCAGTTGACGTGAAAACACTAGTTGTGGTATTCATGTTTATTGGATCAATGAGCTTTGCGACAGTTGGTGGTATTAAAGTTGTGAGATTAATTGTTCTATTAAAAGCAGTGAAGTCTTATATAGTTGGATTTATTAGTGGTGGGATTTATTATCCACAGGCAAAGCTAAGTGGAATTACACTCGAGGAGAGAGAAGTATTTAATAACCTGCTCTTAATAATACTTCACTTTATCTTCGTCTTCACGGGTGCTGTCCTCATTAGAGTAGTATTATCCAGCGTGGATTTACTTGACGCGCTCTTTGAGGCAACTTCCGCCGCGAGCGCTGTTGGCTTATCTATTGGTATAACAAGCCCCCAGGCACCATTACTCGTTAAAGTAGTACTAATGGTGTTAATGTATCTTGGTAGATTAGAGTACACTCCACTATTAACACTAATTGGAGTAGTATTCTACAAGAAGTACTCAGCTCTAATTAAGTAGAGTAGCGTTTAGTGTCTACTCTTAATTAGTGCTTTTAAAGAGTATTATTGATTAGAGGGGTGTTATATCGTGGAGCACTGGCTTGAGGAGAAGGCTAGAATACTGGCATCTGAGCTTAAGTACGCTAGAAGCATAGACACGTACCTTGTGAAGTTCTCATCACTGATCTACGAGTTAGAGGACCAGTGCTTAGGAGACTCTGCATGTGTAGTTAACTCTTTTAGAAGAGTACTAGGTCACCCAAGCCTCTCAAAAGAGATATCTACGCTGGCCTGTCACATTGATGAAGTACTTCACCTGGTTCAAGAGGATCCGAGATTTAAGAATCTCAGGGGTTACATTGGTGTTTTCGAGGAGGTATTAAGATCAGTTGCGTGTGTAAGCGAAAAAGAGCTCGCTATTACAAGGCAGCCGACTTTCAGAGTTGAGAGAGAAGA
>JAJHRJ010000033.1 GCA_020832865.1 Desulfurococcaceae archaeon | reverse complement strand
TGAATTCTACCCACTCTACCCTTATTTTGTAAAGTTTGTAGGTCAAATTCCTCTCCGAATAAGCCCTCTGTTTGCCCAAATATAGCGCCTATTATATCGTGTTTCTCAACTATACCATCAACAGTAATAACTGCTTTAACCAGGTATTTTGCCATACTCTCACCTGCTTTACTTGAGTTCACAACGTATCATCTTTCATCTTTAATGGGAACTTTTACTAAACGCTTTGGCTTCTACACCATGGTATTTTAGACAACTCGTACTCTATTAACCTTTTTGTTTTGCCAACTATAGCGTCTAATTCTCTTACTTCTACCAAATCCACAAGCTGCACAATATCCCTTTGCAACATTGAAACTATGTCTTCCACACCTTCTACATCTAATGTGGCTTTTGCTCCTGGCGTGCTTACCGAAACTAGTAGTTCCCTTTACCAACGGGTTTCACCTAGCTAGTTGACATTGGTGATACCAGGATTATCGTGTCTCCACGTATTATAACTACACCGAGTTTTCTAGTTGAACCATCTCTCATTAACTCCTCAGCTTCCTCTAAGACGACATTTAAGTGCTGATCAAAGCTCTTTAACTTACCCCTTATCATTACACCCTCTTTTGTTTTAATTAAGACGTTATTACCCAAGTTCTCCTCGAGTATTTTATGCGCTGTCTCACTCACACAAACACACCTTATTAGCTACTTTTGTACACCCCGTGAATTAATGCTTAAATGTTCTGGTTAAAGTAGTAGCCCCTCATAGGTTTATAAGCTTAGATTACAGTGGAGTTAAAAAATAGAGCTCTATACTACTGGGTGCTATTTATGGCCTTTAACAAGGGGGATTTCATACTAGTAGAGTATACGGTGAGAGTAAAGGAGACGGGGGCTCTACTAGACACTACTAACGCTGAGCTCGCGAAACAGGAGAACATATATGATGCCAGTAAACTATATGGTCCAACCCTGATAGTTCTCGGCAAGAACTGGATTAATAGTGTTGTAGAAGACTGGATTTTAAATGCTAGTGAAAACTCTGAAGGCGAGATTGAGGTTCCACCCGACAAAGCTTTTGGGGAGAGAGATCCAAACAAGGTGAAAGTATATAGTCTACGAGAACTACAGAGAAGAGGCTACGTGCCAAGCATCGGTGACGTTATAGAGCTAAATGGCGTTAAGGGTATTGTTAAACAGATAAGTGGAGGACGCGTTACTATCGACTTTAATCATCCACTCGCAGGTAAAACACTAGTATACAAGGTTAAGATAATTAAGAAACTAGAGGATTTTGAAGAGAAAATTAAAGCACTAACCTCACGACACCTCAGAATTCCACAGGAAGATGTCACTGTGATCTACGACTCAAATGAGAGAAAACTAACACTGAGTATTCCAGGTAGGTATATTTCACGTGAAAACATAAACTACGCTAAATTAACTCTCGCAGCAGATCTCTTCGCGATGTTTAAAAATGAGGTGCAAGTACTAGTTTTCAGCGAGGTACTAAAGCCGGTAACTAATCCATAGTTAATTGTAAATGCCACTAATACCTAAGATTATTCCTCATGTTCTTAGTGCTCATCTCATACTTAATCTATAATACCAGTCTCTCTCAGAGCCCTTATGGCAGCTTCTCTGTTAAGCCCACTCTCACCTAGAATAGTGTACCTCTCAGGTCTAATAGTGTGTGCTATTGTAAGCGCCTTGATCACTTCTTCGCTTGTGATCCCTAGGTCTCTAGCTCTTGTTGGTAAGCCTATTTTGCCCATAACGCTCCTAATTCTCTTCCACAGCGGGTCTCCGTAGATATAGAGCATTATTACTGTGCCTATCGCTACTGCCTCTCCGTGATGCGCTTTTCCAGGCGCCACGACTTCGAGAGCATGGCTAAATAAGTGCTCACTCCCACTCGCGGGCCTACTTGACCCTGCTATACACATTGAAACACCGCTGCTAACAAGGGCTTCTACAAGTATGCGTACACCCTCAGGCGACCCACTAGCAATGATCTCGTGGTATTTTAACACGTGTTTAGCACTTAGTAGCGCGAGCTGTGCAGCATACTCTCCATAATATTCTCCCTTTAACCTGTGAGCTAGTCTCCAGTCTCTGACAGATACAAACTTGCCGAGTAGGTCTCCTATACCTGACAGTATTAGCTTTCTCGGGGCTTTTGATATGATGTCTATATCTGCTATGATAGCATGTGGTGTCATAGCACGTATGCTATAAGGCTTAGAAGCTCCCTTTAAGCTAGCAAATGGACTTGCTATGCCATCGTGACTAGGTGCTAAGGGAACACTTATAACTGGAACTCCTATTTTGTAGCCCACGTATTTTGCTACATCAATAGCCTTTCCGCCTCCCACGCCCATTACTAGCCTCACAGCCTCATTCTTAGCTCTCTCCACAATGCTCTCAGCTTCAGTCAGCATAGAGGTTTTCACTATGATCAACTTGGGCTCAACACAGGAGCCAACAATACTCTCTACGAGTTCTCCTCCCACCTTATAGGTGTTCTCACCTGTTATTACGCCAACACTCTCCTTACACCCAGTAATCTCCTCTACGACATCTCTTACTCTCGTAATAGCACCGCTACCAACAATAACCTTCTTTGGTAGCTCTATACTGTGAATACTTGACACAATATAGCCCCTTAAGTTTAAATAGAGCTTTGGAGTGTCTAAAAAAGACGTAGAGGTGTTAGAGAGGTATTTAATAATGAACGAGCTCGCCTCGAAGACTACCACCGTGGGTTTAGTAGTAGGAGACTATGCTATACTCGCAGCGGATAAAAGAGCCACAGCCGGTGCTGCAGTGTATCATAAGGCTATTAGAAAAATACACAGAATAAGTGATCACTCTGCAGTAACCATATCTGGGCTAGTAGCAGATGCGCAGTTCTTAGTTGAAAATGCCAGGTTTATAGCGAGGAGATATGAGCTACAAGCAAGGAAGCCTATTGAAACCCGTAGTTTAGCTGAGTACTTATCTCTACTCTTATCAATATATCTCAGAATTTACCCATACCTAGTACAACTACTACTAGGAGGATATGACTCTAATGGACCAAGCCTATACTACATTGACCTTTACGGGACACTTACACGCGAAAAGTATATGGCTACTGGGAGCGGCTCACCTATAGCCTTTGGCGTACTTGAGTCCTCCTACAGCGATAACATGACACTTGAAGAAGCGAAAAATCTCGCCGTAAAAGCTGTTTTAAGTGCAATTTCCCGAGACGGCTTCAGCGGTGAAGGCGTAGATGTAGTTGTTATAGGAAAAGACGGTATGAGAGAAGAGACCTTTCAACTGAGAAAAACACTACTGTAACTTAGCTGACTCGTAGTAGTAAATAAGCTTTTATCTAGAGAGCTTAGATTTAAAAGCTTATTATGAGAGTTAAATCTCGGTTTAGATTAAACCTGGAGCTCCTAGAGTGAGACTAACTAGTTTAAGGGGCTAAACGTGGAGGCTGGAAGACTTCAATTAGATAAGAATAAGTTGGCTCTATTAAAGAGCATTTTAGAGGAGATACCACCAGAACTTGAACTAGCTAGCATTGAGTTCGAGGGGCCTTTTATAACAATATATGTCAAGAACAGAAAAGCCCTGGCGGAGCATCAGACACTAGCTCAGAACATTGCGAAAAAAGTGAGAAAACGTATTGTTATTAGAGTAACTAGTGATGTGAGGCTTAATCCGGCTGAGGCAAAGGCGAAAATACTGGAGCTCGCACCTAAAGAGGCTGGTCTAGACCCAGGTAGTACGTTCTTCGACGAAGCTCTCGGAGAGGTCTGGGTTAAGGCTCTTAAACCAGGTTATCTTGGGGGTAAAATTCGAGCCGCCGTGCTCGCTGAGACGGGTTGGAGGCTAATAGCCCAGAGAATTTCACCACTAGAGTCAAAAACACTGAGAGAAGTAACAAGTCTTATTATAAAACAAGCCCCCTATAGATTAGAATTTCTCAGAAAACTCGGAGAGCGAATACATAGAGATGTTGTCGTGAAAAATAACTATGTTAGAGTAACAGCTCTCGGAGGATTTAGAGAAGTTGGTAGGTCATCTATACTGGTGGAGACCAGAGAGAGCAGAGTCCTTCTTGATTTCGGAGTAAACATTGGAGCTCTCGGAGATCCTAACAAAGCCTATCCAATAGTAGACGTTGACTCTCTTAGAGTAGACGAGCTTGACGCTGTAATTGTAACACATGCTCACCTAGATCACGCTGGGCTCGTGCCACTACTCTACAAGTATGGGTATCGTGGACCACTCTATGTCACTGAGCCTACACGAGAGTTAATGGCGATAATGATTAAGGATCTCATAGACGTGGCGAAGAGGTCAGGTAAGTATCTTCCATTCGGTGAAAAAGACCTGGCAACTGCACTAGTTCACACAATTCCTGTTAGTTATGACGAGGTTACAGACGTAGCTCCAGACGTGAAACTAACAATGTATAACGCAGGACATATTCTCGGCTCAGCAATAGTGCACTTACACGTGGGGCCTGGACTCTACAATATAGTCTACACCGGTGACTTCAAGTACGCGGATTCAAGGCTTCTAAGTAAATCACACACAGTGTTCCCAAGAGTAGAAGCTCTTATAATGGAGGGCACATACGGCGCCACACTACAGGAAGACCGGTTAAGAGCTGAGCAGAGGCTTATTGAAATAGCGAGTAGAGTAGCTGAGAGAAAAGGAGTAATGCTAATACCAGTATTCTCTGTGGGTAGAGGTCAGGAAATACTACTAGTCTTAAACGACGCAATAAGGGAGAAGAAAATACCAGAATTACCCATATATGTTGAGGGCCTCGTTAACGAGGTCACTGCTGTCCATTTACAGTACCCAGAGTATTTAAATAAGCGTGTAAGAGACCTCATACTTGAAGGAGAAAACCCATTTATCACAGAGAACGTTAAGTTAATAGAAGGGGGCACTGCTAGACCAGACGTAGTCGAGGACCGGCCGTGTGTAATAATAGCTACAAATGGAATGCTGAACGGAGGACCCGCCGTAGACTACTTTAGACTAATAGCGAGTGATCCAAGAAGCGCCCTCGTGTTTGTCGGCTACCAGTCTGAGGGAACTCTAGGTAGGAGAATTAGAGATGGCGCCCGCGAAGTCTCAGTAGTCATAGAGGGTAAAGTTGAGGTGTTAAATGTACAATTAGAAGTACAGAGCATTGACGGGTTTAGTGGACATAGTGACCAGAGAGAGCTTGTATCCTATGCTAAAAGCATAAATCCAAAGCCAAAGAGGATTATATTAAATCACGGAGAGCCTAACGCTCTTCAAGCACTATACACTCTACTAAAAACCTCCAAGGAGATCAGGCAATTCACGAGCAACATACACGTCCCCTCAAACCTAGACTCATTAAACCTAACATCGCAGTGAGTTAAAACAAAATAATACAATAATGCTGTCTAGTCTAAGTGGTGACTCGCTTGAAAAGAGTACTCTTCCCTGGTAGGTTTCAGCCGTTTCACAACGGACACTACGAGGCCTTTTTACAGCTAATTGGCGAGTACGATGAAGTTGTAATCGCCGTGGGAAGTGCTCAAGAGGGTTATACCTGTAAAAACCCTTTTACAGCTGGCGAGAGAATGGAGATGATAGATCAACTCCTACGTC
>JAJHRJ010000032.1 GCA_020832865.1 Desulfurococcaceae archaeon | reverse complement strand
GCTGAGGGGTATACACTTGAGACTACAGCGTAAATTATAAAGAAGAATAGTATTGAGACTGCGAGTGGCACTAGGAAAGACATAGCCATGTTTCCACCATATAGTGGAGTAACAACCGCGAAGACTATTGGCGTGAAGAGTAGAGCGAATATTAGTATACCATATATAATTGTGAACTTCTCTGCTAGTCCACTAAGTCTAGCTTCAAGCTGAGTGTATATGTGGCCAAAAGCCCTCTCAACTACGTCTTTTAAGTAACCCGTAGATACACTAACAGTGAGTATTCTCCTAAACACGTCTCTCACGGTGGGTGATGGATGATTCTCCGAGACAATGCCCATAGCTGTTAGTAGTGAAGTATTGAGTACTGTAGCTATTTTACGCGCATTTTTCACCTCCTCAGACCACGCTCTCAGAGCTCTACTAGTCTCAACTGCACTCAGTATATCGTAGAGCGCCAAGTGAGTTGAACTCAGCACTCTGAATAGTAAGAGGAGAAATGGTAACTCTATTTCACACGATGTCCTCCTAGTAGAAGTCGTAAATGAAACATAGATACTTGGAAATACTAGTGTAATAGCGAAAACTACTGATAGTGTAAAAGTAACTAGGAATACTACTAGTGGCACATATCCGTGAATAAAGCCAATTGTAACTCCCAGTATTATTAAGAGCGTAGTGAAAAATCCTAGTACCTGTGCACTAGTAACATATATCCTAATAAATCTCTCAGAGAGAACTCTACCTGCAGTGAGAAACTTACTAGTTGAGACTCTCTCAGCTAGTGCTCTCAGAGCTACGTAGAGGTAACTGTAATAATATGTGAGAGCAAATAGGCCAAATAGCGCCAAGTAGAGGTTTAATAGTGGAATACCCTGTATTCTACCAATTAGTCCAAGTGAGAAGGACACTAAGGCTAGTATGCCTAGTAGTATCCACGCGTAGTACTTAATAGAAACCAGCCTCGCGTAGTCTCTTATAGAGTATCTCTGAGAGCATACATATATCTGGCTCTTCTAGTTTCGGATCTATCTTTTTAGCTTCACTGTGCACTTCAACTATAATCTTCCTCATACACTCAAACTCCCTCTCGAGGTCGTCTAGAGAGATCCCGTGTGCTAAGCTCGCTCTCTTAAAGAAAGAGAAGCTCTTAATTGGACTACTAATACTGGGATTTAGTTTTATCTCGTCTCTAGCTGGGTCGTATGTGTAGAGTGGCGTCAACTTCTCCTCGTCGTAAACGTATATCTCAGCCCTCCTCTCTAAGCTCGCCTCTCTCCTTATAGGAATCATCTTCACAAAGACATTTAGCATTCTCAGAGCCTGTGGATTAACAGATATTGGTGGAGTTGTAAGCCTTAGTAGCGCAGACTGTGGTGAATCAGCGTGAAAAGTCGTGACAGCCCCGTGTCCCAGTAGTATTGCCTGAGCCCAGTCACGCGCCTCTTCACCTCTCACTTCACCTACAACAACGTAGTCTACTGAGAGTCTTAGAGCTACTCTCAGTAAGCTGAAAACAGTTACTGGGTTCTCAGGAGACTCTCTCGTAGTTGTCCTAGTCCAATATGGGGTACACAGCCTTATCTCGGGTGCGTCTTCAATAGTTATTATCTTAGATTTAGGTGGTGTAAGGTTTAATATTGCTGTAGCTACTGTTGTTTTACCGCTCATCATCTCTCCGACTATCATTACTGGGATCTTGTACTTCACTGCAAGCCATAAGAAAGCGACTTCATCAGGTGAGAGCGTCTTAGCGTCGAGTAGTTTTATTATACTCCACGGCTTCTTAGGTTGTTTTCTAATATCAACTGTTAATCCACGTCTCAGTGTCACATCTGAGTAGTATACTACTGAGACTCTTGTTTCATATCGTGGCTCAATAAAACTAGCTAGTGGTGTAGCCTCAGAGATCACTTTCCCCGCTAGTGTTGACAATCTGAGGACAAGTTCTTTTAACTCCTCCTCTGATAAGACTATTCTAGTATCTAGCTCACCGTGTCTCCTGTGTGTCACTCTAATAGGCCTACCTGAGAGCACGTGTATGTCTATGATATTGTCGTCTAGTATTAGTGGCTCAACAACACCATAACCAAAAAACTGCCTCTGCAGTATGTGCTTTACTGCTACATCTGCTCTCTCAATAACACCTGATACTTCTCTCTCACCACGGGTAATAACACTACGCAGCAACTCCTGCACACTCTTCTCGAGATCGCTGAGATCTCGCTCTGTGAGCACTTTATCGTAAATAATGTACTCTTTACTAGGTGTTACACAGACACCGTAAAGCCCCTCAACCTCGTACTTGTCAATACACTCAACCTCCCTGGGTAACTGTAGAAACCTCACTGTGGGTTTAAGTTCAAGAGACATTAAACACCACTACAAGCCAGATCCAAGTTAAAATACCATTTAAAATCACTTATATCACTTCACACTAACTAGAGTTAAAATACTGTGAAGACTCTCAATTAGGAGAGTTTGAGATATAGGATCCTAGTTGAGAATATGTGTTTTTCTTACTCTACGTGGTGTGTGCGGGAAAAAATCTACTTAATTTAAGTAGTTTCTTAACAGCGTTTTCGAGTAGTTCTCTGTCGTTATTAATAGTGTACATGCCTTCTCGTGCTAATTTAAACACAGTGCTGTGCATTTCAAAAATAGTCTCTATGCACTTTAAGTCCTTAGCACACTCAACTGGATCTACATCGTAAAAGCTCTCAACCCAAGTAAACCCAAAGAGAACGAGGTCGTCGGGATCCATATCCGTGAAGCAGAGAGTGCCATATTTTCTACAAATCTCACGAGCAGTTCTCCTAAGCGCCTGAATACTCGACATTAAAGCACCCGCCTATGTTTAAAATACAAATTGATCCATTTTTAAGCACTTTAAACAGGCACTCAACGTTATCTGTGAATGCAACTCGGGGTTTATATATCTACTTATCCTGTTAAAGTTTAAAAGTAACATATATATTAAAATCCCACGTTAATTCTAGGACGCTATTTAACCACTTGAATGGAGCAATCCACCATGTAAAGGCCTGGTGAATAATGTCTAAGCATTTAAGATTAGAGGTTAATAAGAGAGACCTCTTACTCCTAGTACTAGTATTACTAGCTATCATTATACTCATCGTTGACGCCCTCACCTCTACATCTCCACTAAAAATACTAGTCATAATTATACTTGCAGCTGTAGTAGTATTACTCTCCGTACACGTAATTAAGGAGACCGGCTACTAAACGTAGACGTGATCTCAGAGTACTACACTAGTTAGTTTTTAATGTAAACCACCTAGAATACCACTGGGTGTTTAACTATGCCCATAGTGCACGTGTACATGTGGAGTGGTTTGTCTAAGGAAACTAAAGCAAGGATAGTTAAGAATATCACAAGAGTCTTCGAAGACCTTGGCACACCCGCACACGCTGTTGAAGTAATAATACATGAAACACCCAGAGAAAACTGGGCGCTAGGTGGAGAATTAGCAAGTGAGAAGTTCAGGGAGATTAGGTCTTCCTAGTTATCGTGCTGAGTCCTCGTGGAATTTTTCTATTCTTCTTTTCTCCGTGTTTTTCTCATAGTCTTCTCAGTGCTGGGTACATTGTGAAGAATAGTGCTAATCCACATGTAAATGAGACTACTAGTTTTAATACTGTGTTGTAGAGCCACACAGTGTAGTATTCGTACCCTGAGTGTAGTAGGAGTACTAGTGGTAGAGCTAGGAGTAGTGGTGATAGTATATCATAGTATCTCCAAGAGTAGAGTTTACGTAGTGTTCTAGGCAGACTCTTCTTAGCTACGAGTGAAGCTGATAAAAATGAGAGTAGTATTGCTAGTAGTGGTAAAGCGGCAATCTCTGCCCTCCTCTCGTAGACTAGTAGAACTGTGAGTAATAGTAAAACTAGCCCAGGTAAAACCTCTAGTAGAATCCTAGCTAGTAGAGAGATCACCCGCTTATATATCAACTCGAGACACCATAACACGTAAATAAATTCAACTCACAGAGCCTACTCGGGTTATCTGTGTTCTTAATTACAAAGTCTAGTAGAGTCCTCAACTCCTCAGGTCTTAGACTAGGTGTATTTGAGACTACTACGAGCTCTGCACCACTCTTAACTAGAGCCTCAGTAACCTCCTCAATTCTCGGTAGTTTACACGTGAGTAGAACTATAGTCTTGCCTGTTAAGTTAGACATTGAGAGTACTCGTGGAGGAGCAGCAGCATACACACTACCAGGCACTACTACGCCTCTAACCACAATGAAAGATCTCACTGGGTGTATTAGTGGGTAATAGAACTCTATTTTCTCCGATGTACCTAAACCCACCTCTCCACTCGGCGACGTAAAGTAGTGTGTAGCTATAATTATTACTCTAGCATCTGTCTCACCGAGGTGTATGTAGTCTCTGAGCTCTAGTTTATCATAGTAACACTCCTCTACTACACCTCGAGCATACCCATAGACATCGAAAACCTCTACTTCACAACTCCTCCTCCAAGTGTAGAACTGTAGAGAAGCGTAGTCAACTATAACTACACAGACGTAGAGTATAAGTGGAGTTAGAGCTATAATCCACTTCAAAAATCTACGCATAGACCAGTTCTCCCGTTTGTCTCTAGATGCTCATTCTCATTAATTTATGTTTATTCGTCGCACCTGGAGACTTTCTCCTCGCCCACTCCTTCACTGGTAGCACAGCTACCTCTAGAGTGAGTTCACTGGGCATTGGGGTGAACGGCACACACCCCTCGAGAGCTCCGCCACACATGTAGTTATGAAACATGAGGAGCTTATATATCCACAGCTCTAAGAGAAAACAACACCAACAAATACAAATACCACAATTCACAATGAATAATGAAACTGCCCCACTACACTCTATAGGGGATATTATAAAAACAGTTACACTGAGAGCATTGTGAAGACTAATTGCAGAGTACACTAGTAAAACACCTCTCTACACGCGGTTAAAAAGCCTATTTGATCATTATTAGAAAAGATTACGCCTTCTCTCTCTTAAATCTCGGAAATCTCGGTAGTTTACCGAGTAGCATTAGTATTGCGTAGACAGCTCCAGCTGTGAAGGCCGCTGTGGCTGCTACTACTAGTGGATCTACTACTCGTATTTCATGATAAACTGGAAATGGCCTTGTAATAGTCTCTGTTAGTGTGTAGACGTCTACTTTAACTCTATCAGCCACTATTACCTCCTCTCCCGCTGGAACCATGAACACGTCTTCGTAGTAGACTACTGTGAACTCTTCAATGTAGTATGTTATGTTGTTCTTAACTAGGCTTACGCGGAGCCGTGTACTACCTAGTGGTAGTGTTATTAGTGTGCTATTCTCTCCAGTAACAGTTATATTTAAGTTTAAGTACTCTACGCGTATTAGTCCACTCCACGCTTCGCCAGTATACTTATCGTAGCCTGAGATCTCTAATAATCCACTACCATAGTACCTGAGCTTAATCTTCAAGTAGGGTTCTATAAGCTTAGACCTAACAGTAGCAGATACAGCCTCATACTCTCTACCACCACAAATCACTGTGAAAACTGCACTATCAATGTCTGGAATAGCTGGTATAGTGATATTTCTCCCTGAGGGAAAAGACTCGTTTACGCGTCTTCCCGGGTCACTAATACTACAAGATACTACTACACTACTATTACTTAACTTGTCAATAGTCTCAACAAATACTGTTAATGGATCATAGGGTTT
>JAJHRJ010000031.1 GCA_020832865.1 Desulfurococcaceae archaeon | reverse complement strand
TTACAACTAATCACAAGTAATAATAGATCGGTCACAGGCTTCAGCTTCTTTAAGCCCTTATTAATAGAGTCATATAGCTCACTGTAGTTCTTAATGTATACGGTGTTTAAGTGCACAGCTACACATCTTTATTTCATGCTTCTGTAGTCTTCCTATTTCTCTAAGTGTTTTTAAGCTGAGTAAGCGCGTGTTGAGACTGTATACTCGTAGCAATTAGCCTTAGCCTCCTATAGCTAGTTTCACTAACATTGAAAACTGATATCACCTCCTCCTCGCTGGGAATTTTACCTGTCTCAGTGACCATGGCTACCATGTACGCGAGCGCGTATTTACACCTCTCACTTCTAGCCAGGAGAGCTGGGTTTACGGCTTCTAGTACTCTAAGCCCCTTATTCACAGTCTCCCAGTAATTGTACTTTTTAATACTCTCACGTGCTCTCTTAGAGGGTAGTGACGTTATTGTCTTAATAAATCTACCAGTTTCAAATAGCTTGTTGTAATCTACTTCAAGCCACGGCTTAGAGCTGATTCTTTTACTTGCAGCTAAGTAGAGTTTTAATAGCCTCTTATATCTGGGTGAATATGGTTTTAGAGTACTGTGAGTATGCCGCCTCTCCGCGCTTACCTGCTGATCACGGGTTGATGCAATATTGTATCCTGGGATATCACTTGAGAATATTTTACCCTGAACTACGCCACACTGGGAGCAGACTATCTCCCCGCTTGCGTAGTCCCAGACTAGTGTGCCGCCACAAAATTCACACTTCATAGCTTTACCCTACATGGTGCTTCTTCTCACTCTGATTTATGGTATATGTTCTAGTGACTAGACTCAGAGGGTTGAGTGAAAGTGCTCCTCACTGCTCTGCTTGATATAAATACCTCTAGTAATCTTAGAGTTTCCCGTGGAGGTGAGTCTATTGCTGCCTGGAACAGCTGTCGGGTTAAAGACCAGGGAGGGTGTTGTATTAGCAACTGATAAGAGAGTTACATATGACGGCTTTGTTCTCAGTAAGCAAGCTAAGAAAGTCCACATGATCACTGGGAGAAGTGGTGTTGCATTCGCAGGAGTACTCGGTGACATAGGCTACTTGACTAAGCTCTTGAAGCTTGAGTCTAAGTACTATGAGCTTAGAGTAGGTAGAGATATTAGGACACGTAGCCTCGCTAAAATACTCTCAGTAGTACTCTACAACTATAAGCTCTTCCCAATGTTCACAGAGATCATTGTGGGAGGATACGACGAGGAGGGTGCGTCACTATTTATCCTAGACCCCGTGGGGAGCTTAATAGAGGAGAAGTACGCAGCTGTGGGATCTGGTGCGCAGTTAGCACTAGGCTACATTGAGCCAAAATACCGCGAAGACCTCAAACTAGAAGAAGCAGAGAAAATAGCCGTAGAGGCTATAAGAACAGTCATTGAGAGAGACGTCTTATCAGGAGACGGAGTAGACCTAGTAGTAATAACCAGAGAAGGCTACACTGAGAAATCCTACCTCTTCAAGACAACACCTGAAAAATAAGAATCCCCCTAAAAACTACCCTCCTAGGGGCCCGTCGCCTAGCCAGGACAGGGCGCCGGCCTTCGGAGCCGGAGGTCCCGGGTTCAAATCCCGGCGGGCCCGTGATCTTATATTTATTTACTTCTAAACTAGACATGAGCTCGCACTGCACCCCTCTTTAAGTACATTGTGAGTGCTGTAAGGGTTATTACTAGTAGAGCTATAATGACTACAGTTTGTGTGTGAATTGGGGGGCTTGGAGTCGTTACACTACTTGTATCATCGACAAACGTGTAATTCGTGAATGGGGGCGTAGTTATAGATGTGTCTGGAGTATATGGCGTCGGCGTCTCTATTGGAGAAGTAGGAATAGGCTCGATATCCGGGATGAAGTAGACCTTACCGCGGTCTATCATCGCATAGAGTGGTATTTCTTCTGGTATCAAGTTATCTCTAATAATATCGATCATCTTTTTGAGATGTGGCTCTATCTGCTTGATACTATCCTCTATTGTACAGTAGGGTTTATCGGGGTCTAGAAACATATGGAAGAGGTACCACCAGGCTTTAAAAGTCGGTGTTAAACGCACGCCCGGAAATCCACCTGTATAATTGATACATTCTCTAAGCGTGCCCTTTATTACATCTACTATAGCCAATACTTCGCCCTCTATTGGGCCGAGACGACTAATTTCTAGGACTCCGCGCTCTCTGTATAACTTGTGTAGTTCTCTGAGTCTTGTATCGTATATTGCGATTGTCGCGTTTAGATCACTGAATACTGAGCCAACCACGTCTACGATCTCCCTTATTTCTCTAATAGATTTATTGGTGAAGTCAATGTATATGTAGCTAGCTACAGTGACGTGGGGTGGGTATAGCTCTAGGTATTCTACGCCGGTATCAATGCTTACATTGATACCTCTCTCTAGTAGAATAGTTCTTGCTCTACTTACTCGCTCTGCGAGGAGTCTTCCTGGGATGTGATCTGGTACTACGAAATTAAGGCAGAGTGTACTAGCACGTATTATGTAGAAGTTCCTGTAGGAGTAGTAGACTACTGGGTTGAGGAGTACTAAGACTACACGCGCGTTACCATAATTAAACATGGCAACGGCTTCAATAGAACACAGGGTATCGAATACTATATCACTCTCTCCAGCCGCGGTATTCATTGTAGAATTCGCGCTCGTCGTCGCCGGATACAGCATCATAGAGGCTAGGACTACTAGGACTATGAGTGAGTAGAATAGACTAGTCTTCACGCTGTTTCCCTATTTTTTCTCCTCGCAGGGGTTTATATTTTTTGAGTGTTAAAGCTATTGAAGATGACGTTGAGAACTTCCTATTAACATATCACGAGAAGCACTTCACACTGAAGAAGCCGAGGCGTAGAGGCTAAGAGTTAAAATACAGCGTGAAGCCTCTAGTCTTGTCTCTCCCTACACCCAGCACAGTACTCTTTCTCTCTTCGCAGAGGATCTTAGCGAGTTCTCTTCCAATGCCCGAAGAGGCCCCGGTAATAACAGCTTTCAACTAGACACACCATGATCGAGATGTAAGCTCTAAATTAAAAATTACTATTATTAGATAGCTGAAGTGCAGAGTTAAATGAGTGTATAGATGTGTTAGTTATTTATGCTGTACTGCGTACACTGTTTAACTCATAATACGGGTGTATGCGCGAAACCGGGTTATTACCAGGCATTGAAATACGTAACTGTAAACTCTAGAAACGCTATTAGAGTAGAGGTCTATGTATCTGGCGCTAGTACAGTAAGTAGAGTTAACGCGGTTTATAGGGCACTAGGCGCGTAGAGAGTAATTTCTCCTCGTATTTTGCTACGAGTTTTACTAGCGGTTTTAGTGGCTTAATGCTCGAGAAGGTGTCTACTACGAATTCAACATCGCTTTTACTCACTACTCTGAGTACTGGGAGTAGAGTTGAGTATACGAGTAGAAATAGTAGTCCGCTAACAACTAGTTTCAATAAGTTTAGTAGTGCACCGGTGACATTTAGCGACGTTGACAGTGTAAATGCCGGTATTGCGGATATTAGTGAAGCGATCAGTATGCCTAGTGTAGAGTAGTACTCTAATTTCACTCTGTACTCCTTGTACGCGATGTAGAGAGCGTAAATTACTGAGGCCCCATTAGCCACTATAGTAGCGTAGAGTAAGCCGTCAGCACCGTGATTTCTCGACAACACTGGTGCTAGTAGCGCGAAAACAGCGCTGTAAATTAGCACCATGTCCAAGTTAACTCTAGTCTTCTCTACACCACTAAAGAAGCTACCCAAAACCATGTACCCTAAGAGCACATATAGGTAATTTAACGCCGCTAAGGCGAAGAAGCGGGGAGTTAACGCTAAGTATTCTCTCCCGAATAGCACCGCGACAAACTCTCTAGACATAGTAGCTGCAAACACCGTTACGGGGGCTACAACAAGCGAGGTGTACTTGGCTGAAATAGTAAACATTCTCCTAAGATCCTCGACATTGCTACTTCTACTAAGCCTAGAAAACGCTGGAAATAGCGCGGTTGAAATAGGAGTTGTAATTATAGTAATTAATGTCACGAATCTATACGCAGCATTAAAGCTCCCGACAACATAATCACTTGCAATCCTAGAAAGTAACGCGTTTCTGTAGACATCGACCAGGGTGAATACCACGCCAGAGGCGTACAGTGGTGCCCCATACATGATCATCTTGAAAAGGACTTTTCTAGTGCGGGGGCCAGGGGCTCCACTCACTACTAAGTAGTACTTGTAGAGGTATAATGCTGCAAGCACTGTTGAGAAAATATACGCCAATGTGTTTCCTAGTAGCGCTCCTGTGAGCCCCATTCCGAGGATTACTAGTAACGGGGCTAGTAGTAGTCTAAAAGCCTGCTGAGTAATACTTATAAGAGCCATTCTCTTAGCATCTCTAAATCCCAGTAAAACGCCAGTAGACACCGCTACAATTGCCTGAGATATGACTATCGGTAGGAGAATAAGTG
This sequence comes from Desulfurococcaceae archaeon, assembly GCA_020832865.1. The sequence continues at coordinate 1,576 of JAJHRJ010000031.1, read as the reverse complement.
TGAAGCTCGCGAGTTCTAGTCTATTAACTAGCCACGCTGCGAGGTCTTTAATAAACAAGTAGCCTAACAGGCATACGAGTAGAGACTCTAACGTAACAAAGAGGACCCCGGTTTTAATCATGGTAGCTAATACTCCGTGCTCTCCAGAACCATATTGATTAGAAATATATCTAGTTAAAGCCGAGTTAACGCCAAGCCCCGTAAAAACCATTAGAAAACCAGTTATTGTAAAAGCCAAAGAGTAAGCTCCATACAAATCTGGACCTAAGAGCCTCGCAACAGCAATACCACATGCAGCAGACAATACAGTTGCGAGGACATTACCACTAAACAGATAAAAGGCCCCTCTAGCTGTCTCCTCTACTACTGTTAATAGTGCTTCACTATTTCTATTCAAGCACGCTACCCCCTTCTCTTTGAGTTTCTTCAAATGGTCACTGCTCCACATGGATACACGCATAAGGGCTATAAAATTTAACGCTAGAGAGTTAAGATCTATTTTCACTAGGAAACGCTACCACGAAATAACAGGTCTTTTCAATTGCTAGTCTCCAGACGTGAATGTAAAATAGTCAACTTTATTACACCTGGTGTTTAAACAATGATCGTGAGGAGTATTTTAACTTAGAGTGGAAGGGATCTTATGAAGAGCATTAAACTTCCAGCCGAGTGGACTGAGCGAGGAGAGGTATTTTTGAAAAATGCTATTAGGAACTTAGAGGAGGGTATTTACTGGCTATCTTGTTTTAGTGCACACCAGGCAGTTGAGTTCTACTTAAAAGCCCTCTTAGTGTCTATAACGGGTGTTCACCCATACACTCGCGACTTAGTTGAACTACTAGACGCTATGAGAGCTATTGGCATAGAAGTTCCCAACGATATCTCACTGTCCTGCGAGCTATTAACACCACACTACACGCTCGCCAGGTATCCCGGTAAAAGAACTTACAACTACACAGCTGAGCGTGGAAAAACCTGTGTGGAGAACGCTTTAAGAGTAATTGAGTGAGTGAAGAGAGTTGCAGACCCGTGAACTCTACTTAGCATTAGCTAAGAAAGTAGAGCTTTACGAGAAACTCTTCGCTGAGTTTACTCAGAAGCTGTGTACCAGTGGCCTAATTGAAGAGGCCTACCTAGTTGGGTCGCGAGCTCATGGAGAGAGTATTCCTTCAAGTGACTTCGACGTAGTAGTCATAGTTAGTGGTGACGCTGACCCTTTAGATGCCGCTGTGAAAATAAGATTACTGAAGAAGGAGAACATACCTCTCGACATAGTAGTGCTGAAAAGAAGTGATCTCGAGGATCCACTATACAGAGAAATGCTGAGAAACGCTAAGAGGATCTGTTGAACTCGCCACAAACTAAGGTTTTCCTCTAGCAGTGTTTAAGTCCGTGTGCTGCACTATGGTTAAAGTGATCTATTTCGCGAGGAGAGCGGGTTTTTATTAATTGACCTAGACTTAAACCTAGTAGCAGAGGTGGTGTATTTGAGTGAGAACATTATTCGCTATAAGCTAACAGAGAACATTGAGGTCTTGAGACTACTAGACTCTGATACAAAGTACTTTGAGGCATT
>JAJHRJ010000030.1 GCA_020832865.1 Desulfurococcaceae archaeon | reverse complement strand
TATACGTGTTAGTGTCAGGGGTTTCTCTCGTAACGCTCACTACTAGCCCCTTTTTAAATATAAATGGGTTCTCAGTAGCCTCCATATTTCTAGCTCGCCTTTCTTACTACGCTATTAAGAGTCTCTCTGAGATCTACGCCTATGGGGCACCACGTAATACACCTACCACAGCCTACGCAACCGAGTAATCCTCCTGTCTGCTTAGGGTAGAATAGAAACTTGTGGAGTACATAGTGCCTATATCTAGTATAGAGATCTCTCCTAAAGTGCCCTCCAGCGACTAGTCCATAAGTGTAAGTGAGGCAGCCAGACCATATACCAGTTCTCAGCGACCTGGACTCTTCCACGATGTCAACTATCTCGGTGCAAAAGCATGTTGGACAGACGTAATTGCAGTTACCACACCCTACACACTTCTCTGATATTTCTCTCCAAAACCCCTCGTTAAACACGCTTTTACTGAGAGCCACTACTAGCTCTTGTAGCTCTGGAATCCTAGTCTTCATTGTATCAAGTGCTCTCTTCACCATGTTATAGTAGGACTCTATGTGCTCTCTACCGGCTTCTCCCAGATTGAGTCTCTTAATAAGGTCGTGTCCGAGCTGGGAGCCCGGTTTAAATAGAAACGTGTTCTCATCAAGCCTTGCGTATCCTAGATCAAAGCCGCTGTTTGCTAGTGGACCTGATCCCGTGACAGAGCAGAAACACGTTTCACCAGGTTCAAGGCACTCTTCGACTATAATTCCTACTATACTACGTCTTCTAAGCGTGTACACGGGGTGTTTACCTAGCAAGATCTTGTCTAGTACACTCACAGCTGTAAGGTCACACGGCTTAATCCCTAAGAGGACTATTCTCTTCTCAGGAGGGCTCAGAGAGCTAGTGTAGTTGTAATTAGGCGTAGTAACTAAGAGGTCGTGTTCTGGTGGGAGGAGAAACCACTTTGGAGAGTAGAAGCTGTGCCTAAATCTAAAACCCTGTGTTAACTCGTAGCGACCAGGTGCTTGGTGATCTGAGGCCCATAATGGCATATCACTAAGACTTTTTACTTCACCCAGTATTACGATGCCTCCGCGTAGGACATAGCCTAAAAACTCCACATCACCGAGGATTTCTCTAAGCTTAGTAATAGCCTCCTCGAGATCTCTCAGCTCTCCAACATACAGCTTCACGCCGTGATCTGGAAATGTAATTCACCTCGTAATCACAAGTAAAACCCATACACTAGTTTATTGCTAGAATAAATAACTCTTACCACTAGCCCTGTAATTCTATTGCGAGTATTAAGACGTCTCCTCGAGCATTAAGAACTCCTACTACATAAACCTTAGTACGACGCATCCTCGCCTAATCGCTCTCTAATACGCTCTAGTAGTACCTGTGACCACCATGGTACTTTAAAGTCTTTAACTACTCTGCTGTGATCATACGGTTTAATGTCTAGAACAGGTGTTCCATTGTAAAGGTCTAATCCAGCAACATGTATAGTGCTTCCCTCTACACTTAGTAATTTTACAATGCTTATAGCAATAGGGTTAGGTCTATGTGGACTATCAGTTGCAAAGACACCTACTACTGGTAAATCATCTATTTTTACACCAAATCGTAGTAGACGTCTGTGTTTCACGCGGAGAACCTTCTTTTCCTCCTCGCTCACTTTGTGCATGTAAGCTACTAGCATAATGTGGCTAAATCCGTCAATGTGATGTAAGCCCATAGCGTACTCTGGTAAGATCTCCACGTAGCCCTCAACACCTCTCCAATTGTTCTTAACCTCCTCATCACTATAATTGTGTTTAACGTAACCTATAGGTCTCAGCACTATTTCCAATAGTCCACACCGGCAAGCACATTATTATGTATTTATGTGTTAAAAGCTCTTTAGGATACTGGTGTTACTGTTTGTTTGCGAGTTACGCGGCTACTGTTAAGAATCTACGTGGTGTAGTCCTCTTTGATCTAGAGGAGACAGGTGTCTGGGATACTGTCAAGTGGCTCACTGGGAGATTTAAGTACAGGAATTTAGGGATAACACCACTGATTTACGAGAAATACCGTGATAAGCTCGGAAAATACATGAGTGGTAATCCATTTAAACCATTAACATATCCGCTTAGGGAGCTCGAAGAGTTCACTGCTGACTTCACTAAGTGTGCGAAACTTGAGACTGAGCTCAGTGAACTACTAGTCTTCTCGTCAATATACATATCACCAGCCATGGTGATCGGAGAGAGGTATGCTCATAGGATCAGTGAGCTCAGCGTAGAGTCTGTAAGGACTTGTAAAGATATGAGTACGAGTGACTGGAAACTACACATGAGAATAGCTGACTACACTGTTTTAGACATGTATGAGTTCTCGGTTACAAGTGCACTCAGAGTATTAGAGGAGTGTTCAATTAGCAGGTTAAGCAACACTATAAGTGAGAGGATCAGTGCTATTAAAAAGGATACTAAGAGGTACTGGAGGATTCTCTGCGAGGAGTCCAAGAGGGTCTTCTTATACTATGTAGATAACTTAAAACTATACGCGGAGTCTTGTGAATTAAGAAAGCTCTGTGGGAGAAGTAATGTGGCAGCCGCACTAGCGGTTATCCCCGTTATTGTTATTCCCGCTGGAATGAAGTAAACTGTGGTGAAGAATCCTGTGTAGTTAGAGACCCAGTTCACTCGCAATACTCCTCATGCTATTTAACGCTACATCAAGAAACTCCTCTAGTTTAACTCCTAGTTTCTCTATTTCTCTAATTCTCTCTCTACTTACACCTCTAGCGAAGTCTTTAGACTTAAACTTCCTGAGTAGGGACTCTAATTTAACTTCTTCAAGCTTCTTGCTCGGCATTACTAGTGCTGTTGCCACTATAAGCCCTGAGGCGTGATCAGCTGCTCTTAGGGCACTTAGTACTTTCTTTGCATATTCATCTCTAACCACGAATTCATTATGCTCATTGTGACCAGCAATAGCCTGTAAAGCAGGCTCTGGAAGGAGTCCTTTGAGTATATTATAGGCTTCTAACCCATGTCTCTTCATGTCTCTTTCTACATAGTCGTAATCTATATCGTGAAGTAGCCCAATAAGACCCCATAATTCTACATTTTCACCTATTCTCTCAGCAATACCCCTCATAATAGCCTCTACTGAGATGCAGTGTTTAATTATTTTCTCGTCTCTTACGTACTTCTTTAATAAATTGAGCGCCTCATTACGCGAGATCAATTTTACCACTTGTAGCACTTATGATTTAATAAAGTGAGAGTAGTGTTTATAATTTCACCGCAATGTAGAGATGGAGATCTCTAAAGCATGGGCCTAATTGGGGATCTAAGCTTCAATTTTAACACGATGAATAATATTTAAACAGTAAAAGTCAGGTGGTACAGTTACTACAAAACTTTTAAACTAGACTTAGCTTATATGGTGAACTAGTAGCTAATTTATAATCAGTAAATATTGTAAGTGATAATTTATGGCTTTAGTAGATACAGAGAAGTGCCTCGAGGAGGCCTTAAAAAGCCTTAAAGACGGTGCAAGCCTAGTTGACAAAGACCCCGTTAATGCTAGTACTAAGTTATATGAGGCGGCTGTGAAGGCTGCAATAGCACTAGCAACATACTTTGATATGAAAGACATTCCTGGAGACGTGTGTAATTTGCCTAGTGAAAAGCTAGTTAATGATGCAGAGCTACTTGGTGTTGTTGAACGCGTCGTCATTACGGCTGGTGAGCGATTTAGACCTTCATGGGACTCAGCAATAGCTCTGAGAGCACTAGCTCGTGAAGGTAGGCTTAATCCCGAAGACGTAAAAGCCAGATTAGCAGCTATAGAGAACATCGTCTTAGAAGCTCAGAACAGGATCACGTATTCTTCAATGAGAAACCTCATTGAAGGAGTTAAAAGCGAAATAGTTGATTTTAAGGGCGCTATTGGAAAAGAGATTGAGGGTCTTTCTAGTAGACTATTAGAATTACAGGAGAATGTATCGACTTTAAACAGAGACTTATATAATTTAGATAAAAGGGTTAATCTGGTAATTAAGGTATTCTGGCCATTAACAGTAGTCGTACTCATAATTGCAATAGTGATAACTAGGATATTTACACACTAAAATGCTATAAACTCACCCATAGTAATAGCACTCTGTGTAGTTAAATCTGAAATTTAAGGTTAAATTAGCTTTAATATGAAATTCTTTAGAGGCTCACCACTAAACTCGTGCTTCTCACGCCCCATTCTCTCAATTGGCTTCATGAGGTGTTTAAATGCGTGTTTCGGGGGCTGATACCATCCCGGAGTTATATCACGCTTAGCTCTATGAGAGATCTTTACTGCTCTAGGATCTTTAAATCCGCACCTCTTACACTTAAATCCCTTGTTTTTACCAGCGCTCTTCATTCTACTACCACACACTGGGCACCTGGGATTCTCGTAGATGTAGACCTCAGCTAACTCAATAACCTTGATCTTCTCGAGGTTAATAGTGAAGTCGTGTCTTAAACTAGAAGGTCTAATGCAGCCGTAGACCTCTACTAAGTCATTTACCTCTAGTTGTTCAACAATGTCTCTGAGCTCCTTGGCGGGCTCGTAGACCGCTACTGTTATACAGCACTCTGAATCACAGAGATCAAAGAATAGGTGTCCACCAATATGCCTCTGGGGCTTAGAGGACACTCTTCCAGTTACTGAGACACACATGTATGGTCTAATATTGCAAATTGAGTTAATTGGCTTAATATGGCTATCTGTGTGCTGATTTGTCCTGTAAATAGCGTAGTACTCCACAGGCTCACAGACTCTGAGGCGTTTAAAAGCCTCTAGTAGTACTTGTGGTTCCTCGCCGCGTAGCCCAAGTAAAATAGGGTCTGGGCCACGAGGAGTTATGAGTACCCTTTTAGCCTCATAGTCATAGTTGAGAATCATTTTGTCACCATATAGTCTGTCTATTTCTATAACGCTCTCAGAGTCTACGCAGCGGGGCTTTCCACAGTTCTCGCGTATCCTGTACGCTAGTAGCTCATAAGTGTAGTCTCCTCTCTTCATAGTATATCCGACTGCGGCCATTGCGCCTACAAGACCTCGCCTACCTCTTAGACAGTATACTCGGGTACTTGGAGACTTAGCGAGAGCTCTCTCAGCTAAACTTAGCGGTACAATATCGTGGAGTGCTCTTTCAGCAATAAACTCAAAAACCCCTGGTACACCACCATAGTGAACTAGTAGGCAGGGTTGGTGTTTTAGGTCTTTGAGGTCTAACACGTACTCCTCGAGCTTATTTACGAGGAAGCCCGCGATATCCTCTAAATCACTCTCCGCGTTGACAAGTAGTCGAAGTGCTGTTGCACCATTACCCCGCGTCTTCCAGGGGACAATAGGGTTTAATCTAACTAGATTAGGGTAGTCTGTGAAAACTACTCCTCTCTTGTAGAGCTCCCACGCGACTATTGTAGTGTAGTGTGTAGTACACCCACCTGTTCTCGCATCTACGTCATCTATTCCAATGTGAAGCTCGATTACTTCTCACCTTTAACCCTACAGAGAGCACCGGCGACTATAATTGGGAGTAGCACTGTAGCGTCACCGTAGACTACTACATGCTTACTACTAGGCTTTAGTTTACCCCAACTAATAGCCTCGCGTGGCTGAGCACCACTAAGACTGCCGTCGTACTCAACGGCTGTGGTAATATACACTGCGTAATCTAGGCCGTCTTTTAGCTGAGCCCACCATATAGTGTGGTGTTTACTAATACCACCACCGATGATTAAAGCTCCAAGCCTCTTCGAGGAGACTATTAGCTCAATAATTTTCTTCTCGTCGCTTACTAAATCTAGTTCTAGGCCTAGAGCTGAGTAGTTAAATACTACTTGTGACCCTAAAGCCCCATCGTAAATACCAGGCACAAAAATGGGAACTCTCGCTACATAGCTAGCTCTGAGGATGCTGTGCTCATCACTAATTCTCTTACCAGCCTCCCAGAGGAGTTCGTAAACACTCCACTTCCTCTTCACTTTAACTAACTCCTCGAAGAGGCTTCTCGCAAACTTCTCCACGGCTAACCCGTAGTTTTCAAGTGGAATTAGAACGTTGCCTAATCT
>JAJHRJ010000029.1 GCA_020832865.1 Desulfurococcaceae archaeon | reverse complement strand
TAATAGACCTCAGCGTGACAGAGAGCACTTCTAGTGGAGTCATAGTGTAGAGGCCTGTAAGTGAGAGGAGATATGCTGAACTAGCTAAGTAGGCGCTCACGAGACCCGTTAGTGTGAGTGTTGCTATAATCCACTCTAAGCCAGCATGTAAAAACCCGAGGAATAGTAGTATAGGTAAGAGTAGAGGGGCTTTCTCCGGGCTGTGCACATAGACTAATATTAGGCTAAACGTGAATAGGGCTTTAGATGCAATATGAGCTTTTCTAAGCCCAGTGTCCCCGGTGAGAAACATTGACTTATACACTACGCTGATAAGCCAGGTTAGAAACCCCACAGTAAACACCTATCTCTTAATCTCTACGCGTAGATCAGATCTCTTAATAGCTCTTTCATCGTGTGTAGCTATAACGACTGCTCTGCCCTCCTCAGCGATGTCTTCTAGTAGATTGAGGATTAGTACAGCTGACTCATAGTCTAATCCTCCAGTAGGCTCGTCGATGAAGTATCCGCTGAATCCGTGAAGATACGCTGAGGCTAAAGCTACTCTTCTTCTCTCACCACTACTTAGTCTCGCTATCGGCTGATCTAGAGTGTGCTTAATGTTAAAATACCCTGTTATATCTAGTACTCTGGACTCGTCTCCTCTAGCAGCTAGTAGTAGCTCCTCTCTGGGTGTAGGCATAGTGAAGTATAGTAGAGGATTCTCGGGGACGTACACTGCAGGCTCACTTCTCACAATGGATCCTCTACTAGGCTTTAATACACCTGATGCTACTTTAAGTAGAGTTGTTTTACCAGAGCCATTAGGCCCGACGAGAGCTGTGATTACTCCTCTATGAATAGTCATGTTTAAATTCACTAACACGTAGTCGCCACCAGGATACCTATACCACACGTTTCTTAGTTCCGCGTATACACCTCTACTAGCTCTAAGTGATCTCTTAGCATCTATTGACCTACTACAGTGCTGTTCAACTACTTCATGTAACCACTTACCACTATACACTACTCTGCCATTACCTAGAATCATTACTCTTGGCTCGAGCTTCTCCCAGAAAAATGGGTTGTGATCTACTAGGAGAACAGCTACACCCTCACCGAGAGCTCTCTCTACAACACCTCTAACAAGGCCTCTACCGCTTTCATCGAGATAGACTAGTGGCTCATCTAGTACTAGTACTCTAGCACCTCTCAACATGAGCTCAGCCCAGAGGACTCTCTGAGTCTCTCCAGCACTCAGAGTGTAAGTTAGCCTGTTAACCATGTGTTGTAAGCCTGTTACAGAGAAATCCGCCTTAGTACACGAGCGGCCCTCAAGTGCAAGTGAGTGGCATATCTCGGCGTGAACAGTGTAACCAATGATTGCGTACCACGGCTCCTGTGGAATGTAGACTACGCAGCTGTAGATGTCCTCTGGACTCGCGTCTAGCACTCTATGACCGCATAGGTATGTTTCTCCCTTCAAGAACCCCTCTGCACTTCTCAATGTTCCAGTAATAGCCCTGATAAGAGTTGTCTTTCCACTACCAGATCTACCAGTGACTAGTAAGAACTCACCTTCTCTGAGACTAAAATACACGTCTCTGAGAATAAAGCCACCTCTATAGCCACACTCTGCTATGCTTGCACTAATTAAATTCAATGATAAGCACCAATTGAAAAAATTATTAGAAAAAAGAGCTTAAAGAAGGTGTTCTCATCTCTCACTAGACTCTAGTATTTAATGTACCCTGCTCTACGTAGCCACGCAGTAAGAGGTATTGATACCGATAAACCTACTACTACTTGGCCGATGTTTACTGGAACCTCGAGTATAGCTGCTACTGGCTCTCGGCCAGTTGCTGGGTTACTGTAGAAGTATTCGTAGAGGAAATATCCCAGAACCATGAGTGACCCAGCTATAGCTAAAGCGGCGACCTCACCCGTTGTCACGTGTCTTCTTAGTAAAATAAATGCTACTAATGCACCAAGGACTATTCCAATAGCAATCCACACTGCAACTGATACTTCAACGTATAGTGGACTAAAAGACATGTGTAGCCACTTTTCAGGTCCCACATATATACCTCCAGCCCAGAGGACGACTGATATGAGGATAAATAGGGTAGTATAGACAACGGCTGTAATAGCAGCGTAAATAGAGCCGTGTCTACCTCGTAGCACTCTAACAGCGAGTCCCGCTACGTAGCCTTCAATAAACTTAATGACCAGTGTCCCAGGGGCGAATATAGCGTACCCTGTTGAGAGATCTGCTAAGGCTGCTCCAACCCCACCAGCTACTCCCGCAATTAGCGGAGTTGAGAATAATGCTGCTAAATATATCATTGACTCACCAATATTGAAGTAGCCTCCTGTTGCCGGCTGGTAGACTTGAATTACAATAGTCGCCGCGTAGACTAAAACAGTGAATATAACGGCCTCTACTACGCTAAATTCCCTCTTATTAGTCAACTTTAATCACCAGTTACACTTTACTTTGTTGAAATTCTTAAAGTTTGCACTTTAAGTAAAACTTTCAGTGTCGTGATTTACTATCTCGCGTAGTACCTCTTTATACCGTTTTTAACAATGACTCTCGCATAGCCCATCTCTACGAGGTCTTTTAAGTGCTGGTATACTGCTTGAGGTGTGATATTGAGACCCAGTGACCTCCAGACCTCGTAGCCCGTGATACCAGGCTTTGACCTTAAAACATCGAGTATTAGTCTCTTTGTGACTCCTACATATGGCTCAGTAAACCTCTTACGCTGGGGCCTCGTGTAGCTTGAGGCGGATTTAAGCCCATGTCCAAATAGCAGTACAACGGCCTCATCTAGTGGAGCGCGTAGAAAGCCCGCTAGTGATACAGCTGAAGAGATCTCTGTGAATAAGCCCTCGCTTAGTGCTAATGTCTTAGCAGCTTTAATGGTCTCCTTAGAGGTAACCACGAGTACTTGGCCACTCTTACTTATAGCGTTAACTACGAAGTCGTAGATTATAGGCGATGCGTACCTTAAACCAGGATACGTCTCTTCTCTACACTTACTACTAAGCCCGAAGTACTCAGCGTACTTGGGGTTTCCACAGTGTTCAACACCAACTAGTAGTGGTATACTAGGAATTAACCCCTGCTCAACTAGTTCACTGAAACCAACATGTAATGCCAAGTACGTTAAGCCACTTCCAAGAGGCACATAGATAGCCTTTGGGGCTTTACCTAGTTGCTCAACTATTTCATATGCTATTGTCTTTAACCCCTCAATACTCAGAGTATTCCAGGTACTAGTAGCATTATAAGCGTTTTCGCCTCTAGCTCTCTTTTCAACATCTCTCACGAGGACATCAATACTCTTATCTTCAACTATAAGCTTACCTCCATAAGCTCTTACTAGTAGCGCTTTCTCCCAATCAATCCATGTAGGTGCATATACTGTTGTCTTTAAACCAGCTCTTGAAGCGTAAGCTGTAATACTAATAGCCATATTACCATCACTTACTACAATAACTTTTCTCGCTCTAGTAGAGACAGCATGACTAACAATAACGCTGGCGGCTCGATCTCTCACACTGCCCGTGGGATTTCTCCCCTCATCTTTAAAGTAAACGGATAGTTCTCGTGCAATCCTAGTAGACTCAATAAGGGGTGTACTCCCCTCGCCTAGTGATATGATCTTACTTAGTGGTGGTAGATCTGAGCAGTATTTCCAAATACCCGCTTTAACACACTCTCTTTTATCTCTACTAAACTGAGCTCTCACAAACCCTTTACAGAGAGGACACAGTATTCTCGGCTCAGTATATACTTCTCCGCACTGAGTACACTTAAACACTAAGAGGTCCTTTTCAATAAAAAGTCTCCTCTATTTTTACTGATTATTAAGATAGAAATAGAAAGCTACTTCTTTACGTGAAGCCAGCAGTACACGTAGTGATCTCTCTCAATTTCCGTTGCTGGTGGTTCTAGTTTTTTACACTCCTCAGTAGCATAAGGGCATCGCGGGTGAAATCTGCAGCCTGGTGGTGGATTTATTGGAGATGGCGGCTCACCAGGTATTATGATTTTCTTTCGAGTTCTTGCAATTTGTGGGTCAGGTATTGGAACAGATGAGAGTAGGAATTGCGTGTAAGGGTGTACAGGTTTCTCAAATAATGTGTCTGAAGGACCTATCTCAACTATTTTTCCTAGATACATCACTGCCATTCTATTGCTCATGTACTTAACTACTGATATGTCATGTGATATAAACATATATGTTAAATTGAATCTCCTCTGGAGATCCCTGAGTAGCTCTAGTATTTGTGCTTGCACAGAGACGTCGAGTGAAGATGTAGGTTCATCTAGAACTATAAATTTAGGTCTAGTTATAATAGCTCTTAATATAGCAACTCTCTGTTTTTGTCCACCTGAGAGCTCGTGGGGATATCTATATAGAAGCTCTCTCGATAATCCTACAAGCTCCATTTGACTAGCTAGAAAAGACTCTTCGTCATCAACTTTAATTTTATACTGTCTAACAGGCTCTAGTAATGTGCTTGCAACAGTCATTCTCGGATTTAGACTAGTATGTGGGTCTTGAAAAACCATTTGCGCATATCTCCAGTATTTTCTTAACTTAGAACCCCTAGCTCTAGTTACATCTCTGCCTTCAAAGATTATTTTACCTGATGTTGGATCTAGTAGCCTTAGTACAGTTTTTCCTAGTGTTGTTTTACCACACCCGCTCTCGCCGACGACTCCGAGTGTTTCACCTACTTGTACATTAAATGAGACTCCATCTACAGCTTTAACTTTCTTTGTAAGAGATCCTCTAACTTTGAAATACTTTTTTAAGTTTACAACTTTAAGCAGAGTGTTTTCACTCATACAGAGACCCTATTTCTTCACTAATAACCAGCATGAAGCATAGTGATCTCTTTCGACTTCAACATTAGGGGGTTCCTCATTACTGCATTTCTCTATTGCAAATGGACATCTAGGTGCAAAACGACAACCTGGTGGTGGATTTATAAGTGATGGTACTGTACCCGGTATAGACTCTAGTTTCTCGATCTTTTTAAGCGGGTTAGGAACAGATCTCAGTAAGAATTTAGTGTAGGGGTGTTGTGGATTATAGAATATCTGATCTACTAAGCCGTCTTCAACTATTTTCCCAGCATACATGATATAAACCCTATCAGCGTTCTCAGCTACTATACCTAAATTGTGAGTAATTAGTATCATGCTTATTTTATACTTCTTTTGTAGATCTTTAAATAGATCTAGTACTTGTGCCTGTATAGTCACATCTAGATTAGTTGTAGGCTCATCAGCTATTAGTAACTTTGGCGTATTAGATAGGCTTATAGCAATAACAGATCTTTGCCTCATACCACCTGACATTTCATGTGGATAATTCTTAATTCTTATCTCAGGACTTGGTATAAGAACTTCCTTTAATAGTTTAATACCGAGCTTTTTAGCACTCCACCAATTAATTCTTCTATGTGCCGCTATAGTCTCATGTATATGTGAGCCTATAGTGTATAATGGGTCTAAAGCTGAGGTGGGATCCTGAAATACATATGCGATCTCATCACCTCTAATTTTTCTAATCTCATCATCGCTGATTTTCAAGAGATCAACTATTCTGCCTTTTCTTCTCCTAAATAATGCTACACCTCTCTCAATTTTACCTGGTGGTTCTATGAGCCTTGTTATAGCTCTTGTAGTCACAGTTTTTCCACATCCAGTCTCGCCGACAAGGGCTATTGTCTCTGCCTCCTTAACGTAAAATGACACCCCTGAAACAGCGTGTACTACTCCAGCGTAAGTGTAAAATTTGACTTCTAAGTCCTGTACTCGTAGAACTTCATTTTCTCTTAGCTCCACCACGCTCTTTACCCTCTCTAAACTCTATAGCTCTCCTAGTCCTAGGATCTAAAATATCCCTTAATGCATCACCTAAGAGATTCCAGCCAAGTGCTATAATTAAGAGAACAATACCGAGAAATAAGACTACATGCCAACTTCTCTCAGGGAAGAACCACCCGGCTTTAGAGATCATGAAGCCAAGTTCAGGTACGGGTTCTTGAGGACCTAGTCCGAGAAATGATAGTGAAGCTGCAAATAGTGTTGCTGTAGCTAAGTCAAACGTCATCATAACTATTACTGGTGAAATTACATTTGGTAAAATATGTTTGAATAGTATCTTCCACGTTGAGAGACCTGAGAGCTTTGCAGCCTCTATAAATGGCATTTCTCTAACTGAGAGCACGCTACCTCGAATTATTCTAGCATAACCAGGCCACCACACTATAACCATTGCAA
>JAJHRJ010000028.1 GCA_020832865.1 Desulfurococcaceae archaeon | reverse complement strand
ACTGTAAAGCAGGAGAAAGGCTACTATGGTAACCCTATTGTAGTAATGACTATTAAAGTAGAGGATCCAGTATTAGCGTCCTCTATTGTAAAGTACGTGGCTAGTAGACTAGATGAAGGCGAGAAGAGAATACTTAAAGCAACTAGTGGACTCCGCTACGATCCTAGTGAGAGAAGATTTACTATTAGATTCTCAAAGCAGAGCCTCCTTCAAGATAAGCTTCAAGTAGTAGATGCAGATGACGTGGTTAAATTTACAATTTACCTGAAAAACATTAAAAAACAGAGAGAGATATACGAGTTTTTAAAAGATACTGGTTTAGTTGCTTAAAGCAATTAATTAGCCGCAGAGAACACTGTTCTAAGCGAGGAGTAGCACACTAGGTGCTATAGTAGTGAAGCGCTTATTTGCAGATATACACGCTACTCTGTGTAGTAGGGAGATACTTCAATTATACTATAAGCTTGGCTACACTCACGTAGCTTGCCTTGAGAAACAAGCAGAGCATAATTTACACTCAGTAAATACTAGAACAGTTATCGTAGACAAGGTTGTTATTAGTGCGAGTAACATAGATGACCTCAAGAGCGCCCTTACGAGAATTGAGCATAAAAGGACTATTGTTACAGTGCACCCGGAGACTACAGAAGTTGCGAGGTGGTGTACTCATGATAGTAGAGTAGACACTATCCTACTAACCCCCAGTAATATTCGGGTATTTGACAAAGGCCAGTTTAATATCATGAAGTACTATGATAAACCCCTAGAAGTACATGTTCCACACTTACTCTATAGTAGTAGTGATATTAAAACACAGTTTTACAGGAAGCTCAACATGTTATTGAGACATAGAATAGGGCTTACGCTAGGCACTTCTACTAGGAGCTTATATGACCTAGTACACCCAGTTGTCGTTATAAAGGCTGTGAAGACACTATACGATGTACCTGAGCGAGTTGCACTACTAGCACTAACAGACATACCTAGACAACTCATAGCTCGAAAGCAGCCGGGTTAGTGAGGGTGTTAAATTGATAGATGCTCTTCTAGCTATTATACTAGTCTTAATACTAGCGACTACTCTTATACTGGTGTGTGTTCTTTTAAAGCTTAAACGACTAGTCAAGGCCTATACTGCTATTATAAGAGCACGCGAAGAGACTCTGAGTGTTAAAAAACCCAGAAAACGATACGTTGTTTTTACAGCTATATGTGAAGAGAGAGTTAAGTTTGAGGAGCTCACAGACGCCGTATCTAGTAGGTTTAAAGAGCTCTTTAGTGAAAACACCTACTACAAGGCCTCACCACAACTAGTATTATTCGACGAGAGCACACAGAGAGGCGTTTACAGAGTAACACACATTTACCTAGACCACTTCATAGCTGCACTTGGACTAGTAAAGAGAATTGGGGGCAAGAAGTGCGTAATTGTACCGCTGAGAACGACAGGCACACTGAAAAGAGCCCGAGAACTAACTAGAAAACTTAAATTTTAGGGACTAAGACAGAATAATTACACGTAGTGATGAAGCCGTCCCAGTATGACTGGTGATTACTTCGCGACGAACTGATAGCACTTACTACTCACCTCTATAGTTTCTCTTAACCCTCTAATCCGAGACCTAGGGGTGAGGCGTTATAATTACAATACAGCTAGAACGCCTCAGGTAGCTGTTTCAGGTTTCATATAGGTTTATGTGTTTTGATTTTATTCTTCTGCTATTATTACTACGTGAACTCTCTTGCCGTATAGCGGCTTTACCTCGGGTTGGTACTTTACCAATGGGTACAGAACTACCGTCCCGCCTCTGAACTTTATTACGGAGCACTTAGCGTATATGAACCTAGAAACACTTTAAGTACTTCCAGTGTTAGGCATGTAGGTGAGCTACCCCGTGAGGGGTGAAGAGCCCGCAATTATAGAAGCTCTTAAGGTGAGGGCTCTCCCCGAGGGTAGCTGTGATAAGCTCCTTGAGTTCCTGAGGCTGTACCGTGATGCAGTCCAGATGGTAGTCGATAGGGTTTGGGGTATCGATGAAGGTCTCTCCAAGAAGAGGCTGCATAGGCTGTTCTACGATGATTTAGTGAACCTTGGGTTTAGGGCTCACCACGCTAAGGAGGTGTACATGTACGCTAAGAGCTTAGTGGAATCGGCTAGGGGTAATAGTGGTAGAAAGCCAGTACTCAGAAAACTAAGTGCTAGGATAGACAAGTACGACTACAAACTAGACTTAGACAGCATGGCACTAACGCTGAAGCTACACAACAGCTACGAGGTTAGGTTGAGGCTTATAGCACCTAGGGAGAGGGTCGAGAAGTTTAGGGGTTGGAGTAACTACGAGCTGGTTGTGAAGTACGATGGTAAGAGCTTCTGGGTCTCGATATACCTCAGGAGAACTGTTAAAACAGTAAAGCCTAGGACTGTGACGACCATCGACCTGAACTTCGATAACGTAACGCTTGCAGTATTCACCCTTGATGGTAGACCGCTCAAGTTGAAGAGGTTTAAGACCCCTCACAGGAGGGTCCTGACCCACAGGATATGGATTGAGAGGATCCAGAAGAGGTACCCGAGGTCTTGGAGGTTCATCAAGGGCGTTAGGAGGGCTATCGAGAGGCACGGTAAAAGGATAAGGAACATCTCGTGGGACTACGCCCACAAGTTAGGGGACCTAGTAGCTAAACTGGCACTCAAGTACTGTTCATTAATTGTCTTCGAAGATCTGGAGAAGCTTAGGGAGAACGGTAAAAGAGACAAGAGACTCAACAAGAGGCTCGGTCTGTGGTTCTACCGCAGAATGCAGTTCTGCATTGAGTACGAGGCTAGGGAGAGGAACCTGGAGGCCGTCAAGGTAGACCCTAGGGGGACGTCCTCAAAATGCCCTAGGTGTGGTGGTAGGCTAGTTGAATGCGGGTATAGAGTACTGAGGTGTAGGAGGTGCGGCTTCGTAGGCGATAGAGACGTAATCGCAACAGTAAACCTATACAGAAAGTACGTGTTCAAGTACTCAAGATGTGGGGTCCTCGGGGTGGCCCTGAACGCCCCCAAGCCCGATGAGGATCCGAGCGGGGTGCGGGGGAATAGATATGAGGCGATGACCATATCAATTTTTATGAATTTATATGAGAGCTGAACCCCTTTTACTCTACTACGCTAAATTGACTTGTTAGCGTAGATTCCTCGTGATAGAGGTAGATGTACTAGGAGTTTACTACTGATTATGCGGGGGGTGGGATTTGAACCCACGCAGGCCTACGCCAGCGGATCTTAAGTCCGCCCCCTTTGACCAGGCTCGGGCACCCCCGCTTCCCATGATTATTTTCTATTGAAAGGGGGTTTAAATAAAGTGTTTCAGTATAGTCTCTATCTAAAGAAGTTACCTTATTATCCCAGAACACTTTTTAATACTAAAAGCTTAGAGGAGAGTGGGGTTAAGGGTGTAATGTGTGAGTCTTCCAATGATGGCTGCCTATGACAGGGCAATCACGATATTTGCACCTGATGGTAGAATATACCAGGTAGAGTACGCGTTTGAGACAGTGAGGAGAGGTTGGACTAGCCTAGGAATTAAGACGGCGAGTGCTAGTGTAATCGCCGCTGAGAAGCGGAAAGTTATACCACTAGCCGACGAGAAGAGTGTGAGGAAGATATTTAAAGTAGATGATCACGTGGGTGCAACGTATGCTGGCATGGCTGGAGATGGGAGAGTACTACTAGATTACGCTACGCAGCAATCACTATACTACCGGTTCCTGTATGATGAGCCAGTACCAGTTGAGTACTTGGTTAAACTTGTCTGTGATGTAAAACAAGTATATACGCAACACGCTGGTGTAAGGCCATTTGGTGTTGCAATAATATTTGCAGGTGCTGATGAGAGGGGTGTACACCTCTACATGACAGAGCCTAGCGGAAACTACATTGGCTACTACGCTGTAGCAATAGGTGAAAAAGGCAATATTGTTCAAGACTTCCTCGAGAAGAACTACAAGTACGATCTTAACACCCGTGAAACTATTAAGCTTGCAATACAGGCAATAATAAGCATCGTTGAAAACAAGCCCTACGAGAACTTCATTGAGGCGGGCTACGTGGACAAGGAGACTAGGAAATTTAAGCTACTTAGTGAGAGTGAGATAAGAGAGTATATTGAAGAGCTCGCGCGCGAAGGTAAAATAAAAGCTTAAAGACTACTTTTAACTTAGAAGATACTGTGTACTTAATTAGAGTGACTTTGAATAAACTAGTGGATTTTTTAACTAAGGGTGCATGAGCTTTGAGTGAAAAGTACGTTATTGCTAAATATGAGGCTAAGGGACATAGATTCGAGGTCCTTGTAAACCCCGACTTAGCAATTAAGCTTAAAGAAGGCAAATCCATAAGTATTGACGATGTCCTCGTCAGCGACTTCATTTACAAAGACGCTAAGAAAGGCTTAAAGGCCTCGCCTGAGGCGATGCGAGAGGTTTTTGGGACAGATGACCCGAGAACAGTTGCTCTAGAGATAATTAAGCGTGGAGAAATCCAATTGACAGCTGAGCAGAGGAGAAAGCTCATTGAGGAGAAGAGAGCACAAGTACTCAACTTAATAGCAAAGAACGCTGTTGACCCAAAAACTAAGCTACCTATACCGCTAAAGAGACTTGAATTAGCACTAGAGCAGGCAAGAGTTACTATCGACCCATTTAAGCCTGCTGAGCAGCAATTAGAGAGTATTGTTACACAGTTAGCTAAGGTAATACCAATAAAGATTGCGCGCGCTTACATTGTTGTGAAAATACCCTCAGAGTATGCTGGTAGGGGAATTAAAGCCCTCCAGTCTATGGGGACTGTTAAGAAGACAATGTGGCTTAGTGATGGTAGTCTACAAGTAGAGCTAGAAATACCCGCTGGTCTTCAGCAAGAGTTAATAGACAGAGTAAACGCTATAACTAAGGGCACTGGTGAAGTAAAAGTAGTGAGTGTGGGGTAGAGCATTGTCCTCGTCTACGTTAAATCTCAAAATACTAGTTGCTGAGAGGCAAATAGTTAGGCCTGGTGACTGCTTAGCAATAATTGAAGGACCAGGTGAGCAGAGAATAAAGCACATTCCCGATAAACACATCTACATACTCGGTAATAGAGTCTACAGCGACGTCGTTGGAATAGTCTCAATTGAGAATAGTAGTGTGAGTGTAGTCCCCCTTGAAAGCACATATATCCCTAGAAAAGACGATATCGTCGTAGGAGTTATCTGCGGATTTAGCGCGTCAGCGTGGTATGTAGATATTAAATCACCATATAAAGCTGTTCTACCAGCTTCTGATGTAATTGAGGGATTTAACCCTGCAGTACACAACTTAAAGAATTACCTCGATATAGGAGACTATGTGCTGGGTAAAATAGCTTTATTTGATAGACTACGTGACCCCGTGTTAACGATTAGAGGAAAAGGCCTGGGTAAAATAGTAGAGGGGTTTGTCATAGACATTAAGCCTAGTAAAGTTGCACGCGTTATTGGGAAAAAGGGAAGCATGTACAATTTACTGACAAGTATGACTGCGTGTGAGATCGCTGTGGGAGTCAATGGCTATGTGTGGGCTAAGTGCCCTGATGACCACGTACTCGACGTTCTTATTAAGGCTATAAGGCTTATAGAGGCTAAAGCCCACATGAGGGGTCTTACTGAAGAAGTAAAGTCTTATTTAGCGTCAAAACTAGGTGTAAAGTCGTGATGAGTAATACGAAGCCCGCTTTAATAAGTGAAGACGGTAAGAGAATTGACGGGAGAAGACCAGATGAAATGAGACCTGTGAGAATAGCTGTTGGCGTATTGAAAAACGCTAATGGAAGTGCACTAGTAGAGTATGGTGATACAAAGGTCTTAGCGGCTGTTTATGGCCCTAGAGAGGCGTTGCCAAAATACCTTAGCTTACCTATGCGGGCAACGCTACGTGTACGTTACCACATGACCTCCTTCTCGACGAGTGAGAGGAAAAATCCCGCTCCAAGTAGGAGAGAAATAGAGCTCTCTAAAGTTATACGTGAAGCACTAGAGGCTGTTGTATTTAGTTCTCTGTTTCCTAGAACAGGCATTGATGTCTTTATAGAGGTCTTACAGGCCGATGGTGGAACTAGGACAGCGGGGTTAACAGCCGCCTCTCTCGCGCTGGCAGATGCTGGTATACCGCTAAAAGACCTTGTCATAGGTGTAGCTATTGGTAAAGTTAACGGTGTCCTTGTACTCGACATAAATGAGCTAGAGGACGAGTACGGAGAGGCTGATATGCCTATAGGGATTGCGCCAAATCTCGGTGAAATAGTGCTATTTCAGCTTAACGGGATATTAACGCGCGAGGAGCTGAAAACAGGGCTTGACATGGCGTTTAAAGCCGCTGAGAGCATTTACAAGATGGCGAAAGAGGCCTTGTACAATAAGTACATTAAGCTAGTTGAAGAGGTGAAAGCCACGTGAGTATTACACCTGAA
>JAJHRJ010000027.1 GCA_020832865.1 Desulfurococcaceae archaeon | reverse complement strand
TCTATAGCCTGTTCTACTACTTCACCAGCTGCCTCGTAAATATACTTAGCAGCTCTCTCACACCTCTCATATCTCTCTAAAACCTCTTTCACCACAATACCTGTACTTCTCTTAACACTAGTATCTACAACTATGAGGCCTAGATCACTTGGTAATTTGAGGTCGCCTAGAAGTTTAAACTCACCCTGCTTATAATAGAGGAATCCGCCATAAGTTGAGAGTGTTGTATCAACTCCACTAGGCTTATAGTGTACTGCTTTTTCAGCTTCGTGAGCAATTCTTCTCACATCATCTCTACTAAACTCTACTCCGAGATATACCAGTGACGCGTGAATAAGAGCTACTGCTACTGAGGCTGAAGAGCCCATGCCAGAAGCAACGGGTATTGCAGAGTCCACGAATACATCTAAATTAACACTTCTACCAGCAAATTTACTCACTTGGTCTACTGCGATGTCGAATAGGGCTCTCTGAGGAGATTCCCTGCTCAGCTCTCCTAGCTGGCGAGAGTATACTCTACCAGAGCCTTCTTTAACGCAGACTTTAGCGTACATGTTTACTGCTAATCCCAGTGCCGGCTTACCCTTAACTACGAAGTGCTCTCCGAAAAGGATTACTTTAGCAGGCGCAATACTACACTTCAAGCCCAGTACCCTCTACATAATGATGCGCTAGTAGTGAGAATACTCATAGTAGTATATTAGCTTTAAGAGCACTGTAGAATCACCTGGTTAAGCTGTTGCCGGTGTAATTCTTGAGTACTAGTCCACGCAGCTTTAACACCGCCTCACTCTTCCAGGAAAAAGCTAGGAGAAAACTTGAGAACTACAAGTATAGGCTTTTAGTTATCAGTGGTAAAGGCGGTGTTGGCAAGTCCTTTGTGGCTTCAATGCTCTCCTTAGCCCTAGCTGAGAGAGGTAAGAGAGTTGCTCTATTTGACGCTGACATTTATGGCTCCTCAACTCCACTACTACTTGGATTACAGGGAGCTAAACACTACCTCGATGAGAGCGGTGAAATACTACCCGTTGAGGGGCCACTGGGAGTTAAGCTCGTAGCCGTGAACTTAATGCTGGAAACGCCAGACACTCCTGTAGTGTGGCGTGGTCCACTAGCATCTAGAGCAATACTAGAACTCGCTGCTCGCGTTAAGTGGGAGTCAGGCGATTACCTAGTCGTAGACATGCCTCCAGGAACCGGGGATATAGCGATCACTATAGCCCAGTTAATGCCTCGTGAAACTCATGCACTAATAGTCACTGCTCCAAACGCTCTAAGTGAAGTTATAGTAGCTAAAGCTGTGAATTTCGCCACTTCTATGGGATTAAAGCTCCTCGGTGTAGTTGAAAACATGAGCTACTTTAAGTGCCCACACTGTGGCAGAGAAACTAGTATTATGGGAGTACTAAGTGGAGAGTCCTTGGCCTCAAAGTATAGTACACAAGTACTAGCTAAGATACCACTATCACCAGAAGTAAACAGAGCTATTGATAGTAAAAAACCCTACCTCCTGGCCGATAAAGATGGTGAAATTGCAAGGATTATAAGAGGACTTACTGATAGGATTATTAGGTTGCTTGAGAAGTAGACTCCCTGTATACAAGTCCAGGTGTCAAAAGTTACACCTGGGAGACGGGTGTAAATCTTGAGTTCAGGAGAGGATATTGAGAAGAAGCCTAACTGGCTCCTGTTAAAGGAGGCTGCTGAGACTCTCTATAGGAGTGGTAAAACTACTTTTACGCGTCAAGACCTCGTAGCTGAGGTCTTAAAGAGAGACTCATCTAGATCCGAGATGAGCCTTGACTTTGAAATAGACCTCGTTACTGTTAATAGTGGTAGTAGAGAGAGGTATCGTGACCCCGAGAAGCTCTTTCTCTACAGAATTGAGAGGGGTAAATACACGCTCTATAATCCCGAAGAACACGGTGAACTAGAGAAGTATATTGGACCACAGAGATTTCTAACTATTAGTAGAAAAGAGCTCATTGAGGAGGTACTCGAAGTCCTCGAAAAGCAGGGCTATGATGTGGCTATTAATAAGACAACTAAGCCTATAGAACCGGATATTATCGCTGAGAAGAGCGAGGAGGAAGTCTCAGGTATATGGGTTGTTGACCCCGCTTCACCTCTCTCAGCACAATATAGGCAATTAGCCTATGCTATAGGCTCATCACTATTAAATAAAAACTACAAGGAACACATTATACTAATTCCAGGAGAATTATATAAGAGAATACCCCAAGAGATAGTGGAGACTTTAAAGAGCAATAATGTGAGACTAGCTATTATTAGAGAAGAGAGGAGGTACACTATTCAAATGTAGAGTACTTAGGGTTCAAGCTTCTTCCTCAAAATCTCCTTCGCCTCTTCTAGTACAGCTTTAATTTCACTACTACTCTGTACACCAGCCTCAACACTGGGTGGAGACATCTGTAAATCAGCAAGCTCTCTCACAGACTCCTCTAAGTCCGCTAGTAGTAATCCCATTTCTGGAATACTCTTAATAACTGATTGCTGAGAGAGGTCCTGTAGAATAGGCTTTAACTCCTCAACTAGCGCACTAAACTCCTTTACTACAATAGCATGTTGAAGAGCAGTATCTACTTTCTCGAGAACGAGCTGTATAGATGAGAGACTCCTCAATAACCCTTCTAGTTTAACGATCTCCTCAGCGTACCTCTTAGCGAGATATGTTTCTCCTCTAACTTCTAGCATAGCCATTCTGTTTTTAAGCTCATTTTTACGCTCATCTAGTCTACTGTAAAGCCTCTTCACCCGATCCCTAAACACCCTCACAGTGTAAAGAGCCTCAAAAGCTTTTCTTAAGGGCTCTTTACGCTTAAACAATAAACACACCCCATATATCATGCAAGAGACGACCCTTTTAAGAGAAAAGACATTATGCTTTAACTAGTCTCCGGGATCTCAGTGAACTTGTAAATCACTATTACACTATAGAGTACCCCAGGACTCCGCATATAGATTAATTTAAATGGCTCTCTCGTTACAGGGTCTTTAAATGGCTCAACTATAACAGCATAGGGAACTAAGTAGCTATCATTAATAAGTGGACGCTCATAAATACAGCCTATATCACTATAAGTAATCTCCTTCACAACATCTATTTTTAACGCGTCTCTAATTAGCTGTTGAATATCTCTATCTAAATACCCCTCTCTACCAGTAATCCAGCAAAATCGTGCAGTCTTATTCTGACTACTAGCCCAATATAGTGCTGCGTCAACAATGATCCTGTATATTAGTGGAATATTAGTGGGATTATTGAACTGTGGTGATAAAACACCTCCTCCTTGTCCGAGGCTATACCAGTAGAGGAATTTAGATGTATCAATGTAACTCACATTTATACCCTTACTTCTCAACTCCTCCACAACAGAGTTTCCTATTCTAATCATCCATATGCTCTTAGGCCAATCAACTATCCCCGGTAAAACACCCCCTGTTAGAATAGGCCATATAACTGTCTCATTGCCGGATTCAGATATAAAGAGGCCCTCTATAACCATGAGGAAAGTCGTATTACTCTCAGCGCCGAGCAGCTTAGCCAGCCTAGCCGCCTCCTCTGTAGTGTTTGAGAGTAGAATTAACCCCACTATGCCTATTTGTGTGTTATTTATTGTTGAGCCATCAGCCGCTGAGGCTCTACCACCAGGTACACTTATACCGTACCCGTAGTCCCACCACGCTATAACTAGTGATCCCGGGGGCGTGGACTTAATGGCCTCAATAGCCCTATACCAGGAGTCAGTGTAGTAGGGTACCCCGCTAACACCTGATCTAAACGTGTAAAGCATACTTGAGTTTAAAGTGTAGTCGACGTAAGCAGTATATGCTGTGTTAGTGAACACAGCTATTACTAATAAGAGCACTAGAATCTTAGTATAAGTGCTCGTCCTTGTAAACGCTGTGGATTCTCTACGTGTCTTACCAGCACGGGTTTTAATGGCTCTTATCACACGTGTAGGTATGAGCTTAGAGATCAACACGCCAGTAAAACACGCTGCAACTAGTACACCAAAGTAGGCAGCTGCACCAATCATGTAGACCGCGTTTAAGTAGGAATAGAAGGCTACCGCAAAAGCCACTGCTAAGTATACTTTTTCAGGCGTATTCTTGTAGATTAAGTAGAAGGCTCCTAGAACACTCATAAACAATGGTGAAGCAAAAACCAAGTATGCTACTGGTGAACCCCACGACTGTAGCATTCGTAAAACCATACCTGTACTTGAGAGAGGTGACTGATGCTCAGCAATGCTCTCAACAAGTGGCTGCACTGGTATAAATCTCAAGCCAAGAGCCCAGGCTAATCTGCCACCAATTGGGAGTATTCCCAATACCGTTAATACACCACCCGCTACAATTACTAATACTAGTAGTGCAATATACCTGCCAGTAGTCAAAAGGGGTTTTCTAAATCCTAGTTTCCTGTACTCAACACTTAAGTAGTAGTAAATTAAGGCTAGTAGCGTAGCGCCTATTAAAGCCCACCATAATCCACGTAATTTAAATGGATATATACCCAGCGTATTACTACTCGCTGGTGAGGGCAGCGCGAACACCATAGCTAATACTACGAGTAGTATATTGTATAGTATGAAGTTCTTGTTTAAGTACTGTTTTATCAGTATTGGTGAGATCACTATGTACGCGACGACTGTTCCAAGAATAAATACGTATCCACCCCAAAGCCAGCCTACGAGAGCTAAGAAGAGAGAGGCTAGTATAGTATATAATAGTAACTTGTTCCGCGGGGTAGTAGTGTAAAGGCCTCTTAGTAGCTTAGCATAGTAGTACACAAAGAGCATTACAAAGACTGCTGCTACACCCTCTTTTTCAACGTAGCCTATAACAGATCTCTCAACAGCTGATGGGAGTACAGCTAATAGTAGTGAAGCAATAACCCCACTAATCCTGCTACCAGAGACCTCTTTACCGGCAAAGTAGGCTAGTACAACTGCTATTGACGCAAAGAGAACTGGTTGTAGAGCAGCCCACCGCTCAAGTGTAAGCCCAGCTACCTTGACAACATGGTATGTTGTGCCAATCCACATAGGTAAAAACGGGTAGCTTGTAAATATGAAGTCTCTGCCCCATGGATACCAGAATATGTGTGTATCAGGATTACTCCTCGTTAAAGTATACCATGCAAGAGGCCCCTTCTCGTATACGTACTTTGCTTGCCAGTACTCAATATAGCTGTCAAACTCAAAGAACTCGAAGCCATTAAGTCCAAATGGCGCTGTTCGTATTACAATAGCTAGTATAATCGAGATCGCTAAGAGTACTGAAATTAGCAGTCTCTGTGTTCTCTGAGACCCCTGAACACGCTCAACTATGATGCTAAGCCAAGTACTCAGCTCTCTACTCAGCCTCTTTAAGCTCACACATTAACACCATTACTTTAAACTAGCTCACTGTTTTAAAGTTAAACACAGCTAGTATATATCTAATTCTCCGCGAGTACTACTCGTCACGGTATTATAAGCGCTAAGAGAGCCTTCTGCGCGTGTTTCCTGTTCTCGGCTTGATCCCACACAACACTCCACTTGCCATCAATAACATCATTAACAACTTCTTCGCCGCGCTTAGCTGGTAGGCAGTGCATAAATATAGCATCGGGCTTAGCTCTCTTCATTAAGTCCACAGTGACCCTGTAGGGCTCTAGGTCTTTAACTCTCTTCTCACGCTCTTTCTCCTGCCCCATACTAACCCAGACATCTGTGTACACTACGTCAGCTCCCTCAATAGCCTTGTAGGGGTCTCTCTCAATCTCAAATACTCCCCCGTTTGGAGCAGCGTACTCCTCAAATAATTTAACTACACTTGGGTGAGGCTCATAGCCCCTGGGAGACGATATAGTGATCCTCCCTCCCAGTAGCCCGACAGCAAGCATTAAGCTATGTAAGACGTTGTCTCCTCCATCACCAATAAACACTATTTTAAGCTTCGAGATATCCCTAGTCTTCTTCTCCATAATTGTGAACACGTCGCTTAGTGCTTGACATGGGTGATGTAGGTCGCTGAGACCGTTTATTACTGGTACTTTACTGTACTCTGCTAGCTTCTCTAGTTTCCAGTGCTCATATACTCTCGCCATAATGCCATCAACATACCTCGAGAGGACTCGCGCAGTGTCCTCTATAGTCTCCCCTCTTGCTAGTTGAAGCTCACTAGCACTCAAGTAGAGCGCGTCTCCACCTAGCTCCTTCATAGCCGTCTCAAAGCTAATTCTAGTCCTAGTGCTCGGCTTCTCAAAGATCATTGCTAAGTGCCTGCCAACAAGAACGGGTATAACTCTCTCCCCCGCTAGATACCTCTGCTTAAAGTTAAAAGCCGTATCTATAATGAAGAGTAGCTCCTCTCTAGAAAACTCCGTTAAAGTGAGTACATCACGCCCCTTTAAACTAGTAACCAATATCTACACCCCTTACAACTACACCTAGACAGTATAGAAGCTCCGCGGAGTTTTAAAATTACTACATAGCTTAAATTACTGTTCTCTCTGAAACACCTTACTCGTAA
>JAJHRJ010000026.1 GCA_020832865.1 Desulfurococcaceae archaeon | reverse complement strand
TCTCATGAGAGCTTCTCAGCTTCATGAGCATTTCAACAGTGTCTAAACCAGCGTTTTCTACAAGTGCTACTACAAGACCCTCAAGAGCTTTTGCGAAAGCCTCAATTGCTAATTGCTCTTTACCACCAGTTTTAACAGCAAATCTTCTCAGGTACTTAGCGAGCTCAACTTCAATAGCTCCACCACCCACTACTACTTTACCATCGCGAATAGCATCCGCCACTGCTGAGAGAGCATCTCTTAAACTACGCTCTGCCTCGTCTACGAGCCTCTCTAGTCCACCTCTTAGGAGTACACTTACAGACTTCGGGTTCTTACAGCCCTCAATAAACACCATCTTGTCTTCTCCAATCTTCCTCTCTTCAACTAAAGCCGCGTAACCTAGATCTTCTGGTTTTAAGTCCTCTATACTACTAACTATTCTGCCTCCAGTTGCTCTCTCTAGCTTCTCAAGGTCACTCCTCTTAACTCTCCTCACAGCTAAAATACCCTTCTTTGCGAGAAAGTGCTGAGCAACCTCGTCAATACCTTTCTGTGTTATAACAACATTAGCGCCTACTTCAGTAATCTTGTCGACTAGCTTAGATAATATCTCCTCTTCTTGCTGGAGGAAGGCCTTTAACTGCGTGGGATCGCTAATTCTAATCTCAGCATCTATTTCAGGTTTCTCTATTTCTAGTGGTGCATCTAGGAGGGCTATTTTCGCGTTTTCAACTCTCTTAGGCATACCTGGGTGAACAACCTCTTTGTCTAGTATTATGCCGTGTACTAGTTGAGTATCCATTAATGAGCCTCCGTACTTCTTGATAACCTGCACGTTGTCAGTGTCAATGTAAACTTTATCACCTCGCTGCTCAGCTATGTATTTAACGGCTTTTACTGCTAACTCAGCGAGGTATTCTCGGGCATCGTGTACAGCTTTACTAGTTAGAGCTGTTCTAGCTACTTTCTTAAGAGTTTCCTCATCGTTAATGTCAATTGGTATTGCTATCTCCTCGAGTAGTCTTAAAGCCTCCTCCATAGCTTTCCTGTAGCCTGATATGATTACTGTCGGGTGAATGTTCTTGTTAAGAAGCTCCTCCGCGTACTTTAGTAGCTCTCCAGCAAGTATAACTGCTCTCTTTGTTCCATCACCTACCTCACTGTCCTGGCTCTTAGCTACGTGAACAAGCATTTTCGCTGCTGGGTGCTGTATTTCAGCCTTGTCTAGTATGGTAGCACCGTCATTAGTGATTGTGACATCGCCTAGAGTATCTACTAGCATTTTATCCATTCCTTTAGGACCATAAGTCGTCTTAACCATTTCCGCTACAGCTCTCGCTGCTAGTATATTTACTCTAACAGCATCTCTACCCGCTGTGCGCTGAGTCCCCTCTTTTAGTATTAAAACAGGTATTCCAGTAGGCTCTGCAGCCACTTAAACCACCTTCACTATAACCACGTACACTAATTAAGAGACTTCTATATAAATATTATTTCAATAAACAAGTAAAGATCCATCGCGCCCCTCGCCAAGTACGAGAACAGTTCTACACAGTCATGAAACTCCTCTAAAAGCACTCAACTTCGACGAGGAGAAAGAAAAATTAGGTTGTTTTTACAAAGTAACAAGTGACGTGGTGGCGCGAATTTGCCGAGAGCTATGCAAAACCGTGATGACGTTACCAAAGCTACTGATCTAAGCGAAGATGACTTGATTAAAATAGCTAAGTCCATCATCGCGAAAATATATGGTGAGAGCTCAAATGACCTCTTAACTTACCTCACGAAGAATGAGTATGTAGCTGAGGAGACTCTCTCACAGGATACTAATATAAAGTCTAACGAGGGGCGCAGAATCTTACAGTACCTGAGCGATGAGGCCATAGTAGTCCCCGATAAGATAAGAGTTAATGGAAGAACCGTACTACATATTTGGAGACTTAATAAGCCTGCACTAATAGCATTTGTAATTAAGAAACTAAGAAGAGCTAAGGAGAAGCTAAATTTACGGTTGAAGTTTGAGTCTAAGAATACTATTTACAAGTGTCCCCAGTGTAAAAGAATTTATACGCTTGAAGACGCTTATGTAAACGACTTCTATTGTCAACATGACGGATCCCTCCTCATAGAGGAAGTAGATAAGGAAAAACGCGTTAAAGTACTCGCTGAGACTATTGAGAAACTAGATTACTTAATAAAGAAGATTGAGCAATCATGGTATTAACATGTCAAAATACAAGTTCATAGACTTGTTCTCAGGTGCTGGGGGTTTCTCGCTAGGCTTCTACTTAACGGGTAAATTTCAGCCAATACTAGCGATTGATAATTTCAAACCCGCCGCTGAGACCTATAAGGCGAATTTCCCAGAGGTATTAGTACTCGTAGAGGATATAAGAGATCTGCGTGAAGATGACCTCCTAAAGATCGCAAAGCCCGGAGAAATAGACCTAGTTATTGGCAGTCCACCCTGTGAACCCTTTACAGGGGCTAATCCAAGTAGACAGAGAAACCCCCTAGATAGGCTCTACACTGATCAGCAAGGACAGTTAGTACTACACTTCATTAGAATAGTTGGGTACTATAAGCCACGGGTTTTTATCATGGAGAACGTACCAGCTATAGCAGAGAGCCAACTTAGAGAAGCCCTAGTCTACGAGTTCAAGAGGATTGGCTATAAGCACGTGTACTTTAACTTGCTCAACGCTGAGCACTATGGAACTCCAAGTAGGCGTAGAAGAGTTTTCATCTCAAATATTCCAATAAAGCCACCTAGGGTGGAAAAACCCGTCACTGTGAGTGAGGCACTGAGCGACCTTCCCCCACCAACAACTATTATACCTAATCATGATCCCCCACCAGAACTCCCCTACAGGAAGCTACGTAGAGTAGCCTGTAAGAGGTGGGGAGAGGCTCTCATATACTTTCACGGCGCGAAGAAGCTTATACCAAATCTAATTAGACTAAACCCTAGTGATCTAGCGCCCACAGTTATGGGTTCTTCGAGGTTTATACACCCATTTGAAAACAGACTTTTAACTGTACGAGAACAAGCTAGACTAATGGGGTTTCCAGACACCTTTATTTTCACCGGAGGAAGAGACTCCCAGTACAATATGATTGGTGAGGCCGTTCCAGTGCCGCTAGCGAGGGCTATTGCCCTTTACACGTATAGAGTGCTGGAATCCGGTGATGTGTAGTGAGTGAAGTATACGTAGCGCTCTACGCTCCCGGTAGTGTTCAAAAGCTACTGGAGTTTGTGAAGACGGTATACGCCTCTCCCAGGCTTGTGCCAGTTATTATAAAGCCTTATGGAGCCGCCGCCCAGGTGGGCGTTCCGGAAGCGTATAAAATATCATATAAGCTGGGTAAGCCTCTAGTACTACTCCCTGAGATAAGTGATCTCGTAGACGTCTTAACCTGTAAACAAATATACTACCTCGAAGAGAGTGGTACACCAGTGAGCCTCTCTTCTATTACTACAGGGGGTGAAAAGAGAGCTATTATAATTTCGTCTGGAGAACAAGAGCCTTCTCCAAGAGAATTAAGCGTAGTTAATACTGTGTGGCCTAGTGAAATACCCCGGGGTATATCCCCCATCGCCGTTACCGGGATACTTGTCTACGAGATCTCTAGGAGTAAGCAGAGTTAAAGCTAAAAGTGCTTAACACGAAGAACTATTAGGTGAGACTTTGAGCTTTAAATTACGCACTTCAGTGATCCCTGGCACAGCTGAGATCACTAGGGACAAGTACGATGTAATTATAGTAGGCGGGGGTCCAGCCGGCTTAACAGCCGCGCTCTACTGTGCTAGGCTAGGGTTAGACACTATTGTTGTGACTAAGACTATTGGAGGCCTAGTTACAGAGGCCCCAGTAGTAGACGACTACTTAGGTCTCCCCGATATTAAGGGAGCTGATCTCGCTGATAGGTTCGCAAAACATGTAAAAAAGTACGGTGTTCCATTGGTCTTAGATGAAGTAGTAGATGTTTTTAAGCAGAGCCTCGAGGACTACTACTGGTGTGTTAAACTCAAAAACACTAACCGTGTTCTCTGCTCTTACGCTGTTGTCTTAGCTATGGGTAGTGAGAAGCGCAAGCTGGGTGTACCAGGCGAGGACAGGTTTCTCGGTAAGGGCGTCTCCTACTGCGCTATATGTGATGGTCCACTCTACAGGGGTAAAGACGTAGCCGTAGTGGGAGGTGGTAATTCAGCGTTTACCGCAGCACTATTTCTCGCAAATATAGCTAACAAGGTCTACTTGATTCACAGGAGAAGCACTTTTAGAGCTTTCAAAGTCTACGTTGACGCGGCTCTTAGTAACAAGAAAATAGAGATCATAGTAGACTCCGCTGTAAAAGAGATTACAGGTGAAAGCGTAGTAGAAGGCATAAAGGTCATAAACTTAAAGACCGCCGAAGAGCGATATATAAAAGTAAGTGGTGTCTTCGTGGAAATAGGGCTAAAACCCCCAACAGAGTTCTTTAAGAAACTTAACCTAGAAGTCGACGAAGAGGGGCGAGCAGTAGTAAACATTGACAGGTCTACTTCTCTTAAGGGAATATACGTCGTAGGTGACGCCGCCGGAGGCCCCTACAAGTACAAGTTGGAGCAAATAATAACAGCGGCTGCTGATGGAGCCATAGCTGCTGACGCAATAAGTAAGTACATAGCGCTGATCAAGTCAACTGACCGAGCAAAGTAATGTAGCCGAGTAGAAGAGAAAGAATTTAAACCCTATAAGCTAAGCCTACTATAGTAGAATAAAGGGCCCGTAGCTCAGCCAGGTAGAGCGCCCGGCTCATAACCGGGTGGTCCGGGGTTCAAATCCCCGCGGGCCCATCGCTCATGTCCCATGCTTCCAAGACTGCAGGTATTCTTGTTGTTGTAGAGTGAGAGAGTCTATTTCAATGTTCATTGCTTTTAGTTTAAGTCTTGCAACCATTTCATCTAGCTCTAATGGTAATCTCAGTACTTTAACTGGTAGTTTACCCCGGTTTTCAACAATATATTTCACCGCTAAGAACTGGTTAGCGAAACTCATATCCATGACCTCGCTTGGATGACCCTCAGCTGCAGCTAGATTTACTAATCTACCCTCAGCTAGTATGTATAGGCGTCTTCCATCTCTCAACTTATACTCAGTTATGTGTGGTAAAATCTGCCTCTTCTCAGCAGCTAGTTCTTCTAAGTCTGGTATCCAGATCTCGACATTAAAGTGGCCAGCGTTGGCTAATATAGCGCCATTTTTCATTCTCTCGAAGTGCTCTCTTCTAATAACAGCTATGTTACCTGTTGCCGTGATGAAGACGTCTCCAATTTCACTCGCTTTACTCATAGACATGACCTCGAAGCCGTCATAGAGGGCCTCAAGCGCTCTAATAGGATTCACCTCTGTGACAATGACGCGCCTAGCTCCCATACCACGCGCTCTCATAGCTATGCCTCTGCCAACCCACCCATAACCCGCTATCACCACCACTTTTCCAGCGAGTAGAATGTTTGTCGCTCTGAGAATTCCGTCAATAGTGCTCTGCCCCGTACCATATCTATTATCAAATAAGTACTTCGTATACGAGTCATTCACAGCTATTACCGGGTACTTTAACGCGCCTTTAGACTCTAGAGCCCTAAGCCTATTTACACCTGTTGTTGTCTCCTCAGTACCACCATAAATTCTCCCAGCTAAGTCAACGTATTCGTCATGTAATAGTGCATGGAGGTCTGCCCCATCATCGATGACTACGTGCGGATCACTCTCCGCAACTCTTCTAATACACCAGTAGTACTCGTCGCGTGTTTGCCCCCTCCAAGCGTACACATGAACACCTCGCTTAACGAGAGCGGCGGCAACATCATCTTGCGTTGAGAGCGGATTACTAGCAGCAAGAAATACCTCAGCACCAGCACTTTTAAGTGCCGAGACCAGTACTGCTGTCTCTTTAGTTACGTGTAAAACTGCTCCAATTCTGATACCCATGAGAGGCTTCGACTCCGAGTACGTGTCTCTAAGGAGGAGTAACACGGGCATATTGTTCTCAGCCCACTTAATTTTCAGCTCTCCCTGATCAGCTAGCGAGAGATCCTTAACCTTAAAATCCAACCTCCTCACCATAATACTCCGCTCAAAAATAAACTATAAAAGAGTTAATAATAAGAAGTGCTAAGTAATTATTCTTCTACACGGGGAGAGATAAGCTGTTACAGATTTATCGACGTGTTTGGGTATTTGTGAGTACTTAGTGTTGTGGAGTAGTGTTTTAATACTCCTGCTCCTATTGTAGTTTTTGGATGATCCGCTCTGCGGTGACGTAGATAGAGAGACTCAGACTCAGAGGGGAGCCCTGTGGCGTTGGGCTCAACAGGCACCCATGAAGTGTGGGTAAAGCAAGTGAACTCACATCGAGGTGCAACCCCACTAGCGGAACTACAAGTATTCACAGATAACACCAAGCACCATTAGAGGGGAAACGCGCTCTAAGAGAAGTCAGCTTTATATAGGTTTAATAGGTTTCAAAGAGACTTGAGTCAAGGTGCTTTTAACATGGGGAAAGTTAGAACTAAGCTAGTTAAAAGAGTAGCTAGGTTGCTATTTGAGAAGTACCCTGATCTATTTACGAGAGATTTTCAGCA
>JAJHRJ010000025.1 GCA_020832865.1 Desulfurococcaceae archaeon | reverse complement strand
AGTAGCCTTGTAAGAGCCTATAGTGAGTGGGCTCGAAAAACACTCTTTTTAAAAGTAGCGGCTGTAAATCTAGATCCAGGGGCTGATGAATTACTCTATAAGCCCACTTTTGATGTTAGGAAGCTATTTACACTGCACGAAATCATGTTAAAGTATAATTTGGGGCCTAATGGCGCTTTTATTAAAGCCTCTGAGCTTATTGCTGAGAGAGCTGATGAGATCTTCTCCGAGGAGCCGTTTAAGAGCTTAGATAAATGGGACATAGTGCTCATAGACACTCCTGGTCAAATGGAGGCTTTTCTATTCAGGCCCGCTAGTAGGGTCTTCCTCGAAAAGCTCAAGAGGATAAGTCAC
Organism: Desulfurococcaceae archaeon; assembly: GCA_020832865.1. The sequence goes on along the minus strand of JAJHRJ010000025.1, from coordinate 6,316 downwards.
GCTGTACTAATCTACATTATAGATGCCTCAGCTATTGAGAGAGTATCTGATGGCGTGTTTCTGTGGTTCCTCTTCGTACTCTTACAGGTTAAAACGGGTCTACTAGCCGTCCCTGTTATTAATAAGAGAGACATAGCTAAAAACCCCAGAATAGCTAGGCTTCTAGTTGAAGATCCATTTAAGCTCTTAGATGAGGCTCGTGAAGAGGGTTTATCAAGTGAAATTGTCTCAGATCTCTTATCAGCAGCCTCTAAGACAAGAGGACCCTATAGAGCAGTACTAGTTTCAGCCCTAGAGTTAGAAGACATGGAGAAGCTACATCAACTGGTTCATGAGGCATTCTGCGCCTGTGGAGACTTAACGTAGTTGTATTTAAAAACTACTAGATTATTAAACTAGGTCTTAGTTTAAAGACTAGCACTACACGGCGTGTCAAGCAGCCTGATAAAGTCCATAGGTGTATAGTATTGTGTGGACTCTATAAACCCAGAACTCATATTGGAAAGTACTATGTTATCTTGTTCTCTTTACCCAAGTGGCAGTACTTAACACTATCTCTCTTAGTAATCTCGCTCTTGCTCTTATTAACTACAGGTGTTACGTCGTATCCGTTGCTAATTAATGCTCTACTAGTGTTCCTCTATACTAGAATCTACGCTGTACTACACAAGGAAACAGTATTTTATAAAACTAAGAGATCTCTTGGATTAGCACTAGCAGTACTAGTCTACTCATCACTACTTTTGCTCTTTACAAAAAACACTCCATTGATTATTACATCCTCAGCTACTCTAACCATAGTGGTTATTCTCGGGCTTGATGGGGCAATTCTGCTGAGTTATTTACCAGCAATATTACCACAGGTAACCACGTTGATAACTATGACTCTCTTAGACTACATAGTCCTAGCCGCACTCACTAAGTGGCTACTAGTACTAGTACTAATAGTGCTCATTGACGCTGCTATATACATGTATATGTCTCGGCGAAAACTCGGAAACGCGTCACTCCTAGATCTCGGAACACTTTTCCTCAGGAACTGGCTTGATAAGAGAACAGAGATCGAAGAGGTTTTCAGCAAAATTGGTGAAGACGCAACTATAAATCCAAGAATAATAGAGCTCGGAGATCTCCTCATAATATACACAGATGTCCACTATGGACCCTTCTCGAATATTGGCAGTAGTAGACTGCCTGGTCTCCTTACAGAGGAGTTTAAGAGGCTGGGAAAACACGTTGTAGCTCTACACGGCCTAGGATCACACGACAGAAATATTGTCTCCTCAGCGTACATTGCAAAGTACAGAGAGAGCATATTAAACGAGTACTTAAGTGGGAATAAGGTAAAGCTACTATACCATGGTGGTTTTTGCAGTGATTACTACGAGTGGAGACTCTGTGGTGTAATATTCGACAAGTTAACACTTATCTTCATCTCAAGACCTTATACAGGTATAGATGATGTTCCATACAGTATACAACTCGAATACGATCTTAAAGCCAGGAAACTTGGACTGGGTGAACTAATATTAGTAGACTCACATAACTGGGAGCTACAAAAACCACTTGAACTAGATAAGCTCAGAGAAGCCCTTGACAACGCTCTTAATAAAATTAGAGAGATTAAGCAGAGATCTCCAGTGGAGATTCTACACAGACATGTGTGTTTTAAAACTAAAGCCCATGGACTCATCGACGGCGACATGTGTATACTCTGCATTGAGAGCGTTAACAGAGAGAGGTTTTGTCTAATTTACACGCGTGGTAACAACATGAAACCGCGTGTAAGAGACTTAATACTAGAGTACGCTAAGCCTCTAAGTACTGAGCTCATTGAGGCTATTACAAATGACGAGCACAGTGAGACGGGTATTAGAGCCTCAATAACATATATTCCACTACACGAGAGCACTGAAATGCTAAAAGCTATTCAGGAAAAGTCCCTTGAGTTATCGAGTACACAGCCTAAGAGGGAGGCATGGCTCTACGTTCTACGCTTTAACACGAAATTAATGGGTGAGGCAGCAATACACTTAGAAGAGCTACTTGAGTCCTCTATTAGAGAAGCCGCTGCTCTTTTATTATCTTACGTGTTTTTAACTCCACTAATTCTACAGCTAATAGCCACTACTACTGGTATTCTCTGATAGTTAAAAACTATTTATAAAATCTTTAAAATTGAAATTTAAGAGTGACAATTATTCAGTGGACTAGGTGAGTTATTTTGTCTACTGAGAGTGCACTTAACTGGAGTTATAGAATAGAGAACATTGTAGCCACAGTTATACTAGAACACGAGCTTGATATTGACCAAATAGAGATCACTCTTCCAGAGTTCGTCTACAAGCCTGAGCAATTTCCTGGAATAGTCTTTCACATTGATAAGCCCAGAGCCACCGCGCTCGTCTTTAGATCAGGAAAAATGGTCGTTACAGGGACAAAGAGTGTCGCACAACTAGTTGAGGCTGTTAAGAGAATTCTCAAAATTCTCAGTAGGCATGGAGTAGAAATATATGGAAGGCCTAGAGTGCAAATTCAGAATATTGTAGCTGGAGGAGACTTAAATGCTTACGTTAACCTGGAGAAGGCCGCGTATTACCTAGAAGATAGTATGTATGAGCCAGAGCAGTTCCCAGGACTGATTTATAGAATGAGAGATCCTAGAGTAGTCTTATTGATTTTCAGTAGTGGGAAAATGGTGATTACAGGTGCTAAAGAGGAGAAAGAGGTTGAAAGAGCAGTTAAACAAGTAGCTGATAAATTGTGGAGTGCGGGTTGCATTGTGGGTCCTAGAGGAGAAGAGTACGAGTAGCTCTACTTAATTACCGCTTATAGTATCTGTATATTACACTCTAATTTATTTTTATACTAGTGTGATGAGGCGGGCAGCCTCTTAGACCATGAGGTGGAATGAAGAGCTTAGTGCTCACTCTGATTTCGCATTAGTTCCCGGTATAGTTGTCATTATTGATCTTGATAAGCTCGGGGAGTTCGTTGAGAAGCGGGGCTTAAACCCCTATAAACCAAATATCGTTACAGGAGAGCTCACACAACTAGTTGAAGAGTTTGCTAGGAGGTTTCAGGGTGTAGTGATATATGGTCTCGACTACGAGAGGGGTACAGAGGAGGCTTTAATTGAGATACCCTATGGACTAGACTACATTGACCTAGTAACTCTAGAATTAAAACGTATCGCTGAGAAAATCCGGGAATATGGTGTAACCTTAACAGCTGTTGTAGCCATAGACTATGTTACTGGTAAACCCGCGAAGAGTCGTAGAGAGGCATATAGTGAAACTCCTGGTAGAAGAAGAGCTCTTAGAGCTCTAAGAGAAGCTAAGAAAAAAGGTGGAGATAGAATAGTTGTATTAGCGTAGTATTGGTATCTGAGTGTAGTAGAGTGTGTCAAGAAACCTTATTCTCTTAGGTATTGGTGGGTGTGTTGAAAAGAACTCTAATATGTCCTCGGTCTCAGATCTCTTAAGGTCTTCTATGACCCTGTCTATGTCGACGCTTCTTGGGTCTACCACAGGGCTATACCTGTAAAATGGGTTTGCATACGTCTCTGTAAGGGCATATATGAATAGTGCTTTGAGTTTACTCCCAGCAACTTCCTCCCTAGCCCTTGGTGCTCCTGTGTAGTATACGTGTAGTCTAGCAAGAGCTCTCTGCATTGCACGTGGACTAGTAGCGTAAGCCCCAGTTGAATCAGCGTAATACTCTCTAAGCCTACTAAAAGCCAAAACCAATATTTGAACAATAAAACTAACAACTATTGCTACAACGCCTGCTAATATCAACACTAAGCCTCCACCTCCCTCTCTCCTACGAGAAGACAGCGACCTCGCATACCCCGAAATTATCCCTAATCTCACTAGGGTTACTCCGAGGAAGTATAGAACACTCGGAATTAAACCCATAAACAGCATTATGGCGTTATCTCTGTGCTTATGGTGTCCAAGCTCGTGACCAATTACAGCTTTTAACTCATCAGGAGTAGTTATAGCCATTAAACTCCGGGATATCGCCACATATCTTCCAGCTAGTATATTACCGTATGCAAAGGCGTTTGGGGGGCCCTCAACAATAACTGCTTTTGGAGGCTTTGAAAAGCCTAGAGTCGCGGCGACTTCATCTACTACTCGCTGTAGTGCTGGATCGCTCTTAGCTCTAAACATAGTGTTTATCATAAATGGGGAGAGCAGGTATGATAGCATATTAAGTATAAGCACTAGTATGAGTATTGATATTATAAAGCCCGCTGTCATCTCCACTTCTAGTACTCCAAGTAAAACGTAAGCAACAATGCCTACTCCAGCTATACCCGATAATATTACAATTAAACCTAGTATAGCCATAGAAGCCTGCAGTGAAAGTCTCCTAGTTACACGCCTAGCAACACGGGGCGCAATGTAACCAGCGCCTATTAGCATGACAGTAAATCCAATAATGTAGACTAATATTAGAGTTAGTAGCAGTGATGGCGAGTAAAATAGCCAAAACCACACTTTAACTTCACCTAGCATTAAGAATACACTTTACCACTTAAAAATCCACTATGTGAACATGCCCTTAATAGAACTTATTGTTGATTTCTTGAGAAAGAGTAGTAGTGCAGTTATAGTAGCGACAATGACCGCTATTAGAGTTACATAGAACTTAACCTGGTCTGCTACACGCTCTGAGGAGATCGTAGCAGAAACCCAACTAGATGTTGTGTTTGCGTATTCCATCGACGTGGTCATTGTCGTAGTGTACACCTGTAGAGGGCTTTCTGAAGCTTTTTCACGTGTTCTAGTTACTTGGCTAGTTACCTGTATTATCGCTAACGTGTAAAGAAGGGCTTTATAGTAGGTATCACTATCACCTATGCTACGTGCACTAATGGTCAAGTTTAAATATAAGCTGTAAAGTGGTATCTTTGTAGCCTCTTCGCCATGTATATATACTAGTTTCTCTAACTCAGCTATTCTAGCTGTGTCACTAAGAGCCTGGTGTAGTAATAGTGATGTGTAACTAAGAATTAGTATGGAAGCTCCAAGAAGCCCCGTGTCATTCCTCTCACTCATATATGCTGCTACATTTATGTGGTCGTTAACTAGTACAGCGGTATCACTAGTTACAGACACCCCCATTTCACTCAGAGTTCTCGTTACATAAACGTAAGAGGCGAGAGCATTAGAATATACCTGTGTAAGTCTCTGTACAGCGCAGTCGAGTTCTTCACTACTATGAGTGTTAATATCTCTGTAAACAGTGTACTCTAAGAGGCTTCTATAACTACGAGTAATACTACTTACTACTTCATATATACTACTAGTAGAATTTAGTGCTGATACGGCTTGCGAGTAGTAATACCAGGCTAAGTAAAGGTGAGTTCTCGCTAGAGAAGATTCTAGGTTACACGCGGTAGGCGCCTCTCTACTATACTCATTTAGTGTCTGTAATAATGAGTTTAAGGTGTCTTCTATGTTTAATTTACCAGTACTAGCAGCTAGCTCTAGATAAGTCATTAATGCATCTTCGTAGAGGTCTATTAGTTTAAATAACACGTAGCTAGAATACTCTCTTGAAGCTTCCAGCAGATCTGTGAGTGTTTTATTCATGCTGCTTAGTACTTGCATATAATAGTATCTATAATAACTACTTCTCAACTCGCTAAGTGTGCTGTAAGCTAGGTTAATGTGTTTAGCTGTGTAATTAGAGATCTCACCTATCTTTCTACTTAAAGTCTCTAATAGCTCTGAGCTCAAGTTTACGTGTATATTAGTGGTGTTTTTACTGATATCTACCCCTGTAAAGTAACAGAGAGCATCTAGAATAGTACTAACTTCTATAACGCTAACATTTAGGCTTCTACCGTACTCTACAAGGTCTATTGTCCTGTATGTAACTCTCCTAATAGTAATCCAGCCTCTGCTAATCTCCTCGTAGACAGGGTAACTATACATTCTCTGACCACTCGGTATTAAAAATACTCTAAATCCACTCGAAGCCGCCGCCTCTATTTTCTCCTTTAGCCCTCCCACAGGACCTATTGTCCCATCAGGGTTTATCATACCAGTCATTGTTACAGTATTATTTAGCGGTAAGTTTAGTAACAGAGCTGTGAAGCCCACTGTGAACAGTGCACCTGCACTGGGTCCACCAATAATTGGAGTATTTGACTCAACTAAAACATAGTAATCGTAACTAGAGAAGTCTACTCCTACTATTACAGATGCTATAAAAGCAGCTACTCGAGCTGCACCCTGTGTTTCAACTTCAGTATATGGTAAGGCCGAGAAGAAGACTCTGCCACTACCAGGAAAAGCCA
>JAJHRJ010000024.1 GCA_020832865.1 Desulfurococcaceae archaeon | reverse complement strand
GCCTCTGAGAACTCTACAGAGAACGGCTCTAAGACCTCGTATTTCTCAGGTTTAATCCCCTTATACTCTAGTCCACGGGCCACGTAGAAGTGAAGCACCTCACTACTATAGCCAGGCGTCGGCGTATAAGAACCTAGTTTCTCTAAGAATCGCGCTGAGTAGCCTGTCTCCTCAATAAGCTCTCTTTTAGCAGCATCTTCAGGGTTCTCACCTGGATCTACAACACCCGCTGGAACTTCGATGACGTAGTCGTTAAATGAGGCTCTAAACTGCACAAGTAGAATAATACGAGAGTTATCAAGAAAGGGCAAGACAGCGACAGCCTGTGGAAAGATAACCACGTCTCGTTTAAAAATCTCTTCTGTATCGCTTTTACTATATGTCCTCCTAACCACTCTAAACCTCAAGCCTGTGAAAACTACCTCTTCTCCTATCAACCTAGGCTTTTTCAAGCTGAGACCCTTTAACCTATAAACTCATAACTCAGTAAAAATACTCATGGGTGCGTAAGTAATGCCCAGATACTGGTTTGGCCCTGCAGGCAAGCCAATTACGCTTAAATCAGCAGACATTCTCCGTGCACCTTCATTTCTCAGGGAAATGGGATTAAATGCTATGGAGTATGAGGCTGTGCGTGGAGTAAACATAAGAGAAGACAAGGCTAAAGCACTGGGAGACGAGGCTAGAGCTAATGGTATTAAGCTTAGTTTACACGCACCATACTACGTGAATCTAGCTGGTAGAAGAGACGTAGTTGAGAGGAGTATAAGGAACTTAAACGAGTCTATAGAGGCATCGCACTGGATGGGCGCATACGTAGTCGTATTTCACCCGGGCTACTACAAGGACGCACCCTCTAAGAAAGATGCTCTCAGAAAGGTTATTGAGAGCCTAAAGCCTGTCTCAGAGTACAGAGATCAAATAGGGGCTAAGGAAGTCTGGCTTGGACCAGAGACAACGGGTAAGACTAGCCAAGTAGGAGACCTCGAAGAGGTGATCGAGATAACGATCAAAGTTGAGGGGACAAGGCCTGTTATTGACTTTGCCCACCTATACGCGAGGAGTGGTGGGAAGTTTATTACGTCCAGAGAGCATGTCCTAGAGGTAGTCGATCTCATTGAGAAGAAGCTGGGAAGCTGGGCTCTGAGACCTCTACACGTTCACTTCTCTAAGATTGAGTATAGTAAGGGCGGTGAGAAAGAGCATCATACTCTATCCGAGGAAGCCTATGGCCCTGATTTTAAACACGTGTGTAGTGTGCTCTGCGAGGTAGGCGTAGACGCAGTTATAATTAGTGAGAGCCCAGTACTCGAGCAGGACGCAGTGATAATGCTAAATATGTGTAGAGAAATATGTGGTGAAAAATGCATTGTTGAACAGACTACGGATTAAAATAGAGCACCATGTAGATAAGCTGGCTCAACTCATTGCGAAAACTCAAATAACACCAAACACGTTGACACTAATGTCACTAGTCGTAGTTATAATAGGCACTCCACTAGTAGTGACTACTAGAAGCGGCCTCGTATTTGCAGTAATAGTGTTAGTGTCTGGTTTCTTAGATGCCGTTGACGGCGCCGTCGCCAGAGTATCTGGAATGAGCTCATTGAGAGGGGCTCTACTAGACTCTCTCATTGACCGTGTGTGTGAAGCGTTTTACGCGCTCTACATGCTAATCCTAGGCTTAAACCCACTAGTAGTTCTCGTCTTTCTCTCACTATCATTTATAGCGAGCTACTTGAGGGCTAGAGGCGAGTCTTTAGGTATATCTCTATCAGGTGTTGGCTTAATGGAGAGAGCTGAGAGACTCATAGGCTTAGTAATCATGGCCATAGTATTCGAGTTCGCCGGGCACGGCGCTGCTAATATTGTATTAGTAGTGTTAACCGGCCTAGTTGGAGTAACTGTTATTCAGAGAGCCCTGTATATTTGGAGTAATCTCAGTAGTGCTAAATAGCTGAAAGGTCATAGTGACCTACTAGCGGAGGCGGTGTCTTAAAGACACTGTAGCCGAGTCTCAGCACGTGGCTTTTTACAACGGCAACTCGGTCACTCGCACGCGTAATAAAATCCCTGTACTCCGCTGGTAGTTCTAGGTATCCTAAGTGACTCTTATCTGTTCTCAAGACTATCTTCGTGTTAGTTAATTGGAGTATAATGTCGTGTACATCACGTGGACTATGAGTGCTGAAGACTAAGCCCAGCTTTCTGGCTCTCCCAAGCCTTGCAATTCTATCAATCATGCTTGATACGTGTTCAATATACTCCTCTACACCACTCTTACTTGGGAAAAACCTGTGGGCTTCATCTATGAATATTAGTACAGGTTGAGTTTCAAGCTTTAACCTACTCTGTAGTAGTTTCCACTCAAAAATCCTATTTAGTACTCTAAAAGCCACTATACTAATAGTCTTCTCCGGGTCTGCTTGAGAGTGTAGCTGTAAGTACTCGAGGTCTACCACTATGGGGTAGCCGTGAAATATCTCAAAGTGCTTCTCGAGTATGTACTCTAATGGAGGCTCATGGAGGTACTTGTCCTCTCCCTGCCCCTTAATATACACGTCGAAGAGACCAGTATCTAGTAGCGCGCCTAGTTGCCTAATAATATTCTCTAGAGTACTCTTGTGAATCGCTAAGTCCTTAACCAACTCAACAATGTACTCCTTATTAGGGTCTAAAATAACCCCTCTACGCTGCTTCTCTTCAAGCCTATACCTAGCGTCCTTTAATGCCTCGTAGAGGTCATATATAGTCTCAACATTGGCGTTTTTCTCCGCGATCATTTGAAGTAGCCTGTAGAGCGCATCCTTCGCTTGCCTCGTAAAATAGGGGTTTAGAGTGATTAGCTCTCTTGGCTTAAAGTCTCCATATCTCATAGCATATGGGACTATGCAATACTCAAACTCGTCTATGAAACCCCCATAGTTGAAGCTTATCTTAACCCTAACTAGTCTAAGCTTTCCACGCGGTGTAGGCTCCTCTGCTACTTCAATTTTACTTATATTATAGTTCCAGTGAAACCTCTTAGCAATAGGGCCTAGAATACTGTGAACATAGTCTTCAGCTATCATTTTAAGTACCTTAGCCCACGTCTCAGCTCTCTCAATGTACTCCTCAACGATTCTCCTCGTAATTGGAAGCACGATTACTAGGCCTTTAACACTTACAACGTCACCTCTGATTCTCTTAGCTAATTCAACGTCCTCTCCCTGTTCTCCTAGAACATGCCAGAGAGGCCTTAACGTCACGGTTATGTAGTCTTTGTTGGGATCCAACACTACTATTGATATGTTGTTGTCTCTGAGCTTTAACCCAGAGGCTATTGAGGCAATAATATTCTTAAGTAGAGTTGTCTTACCGCTACCCGTAGTCCCCACGACAAGTACATGTTGGTAAAATGCACGTAGCGGTGCGTACAAATACGCGTTTCCGCCGAAGACCGGAGTATCTCCCGTGGTGGCGAAGCCTAGAAATACGCCCTCATCTGGTAAGCCAAGCACCTTTTGTATTACGCTAGGGTCTCGTAGGAGAACTACTGGACTCTGAGGCTCAATCACGAAGTTTGCTGTAGTAACAGTATTTGACTCGAAACTATAGGCTAGTAGGGGTTTTGCTTTAATCCTTGTCTTAGTTAAAAGCCCAGAGATCTCTGTGTGTGGAAGAGGAAAGTACATGTCTGGTAAGTCAAGCTCTGCTAATATATCTCTACGCTCAACACTCACAACCTTCAAGCTAACCAAGTTTAGTGTTTTAATATCTACTACGCCGAGGTAGCTGTTTGCCTGCATAAGTGACTGGAAATTGTGAAAATATATTACCGGGTCAACGTCGAATACTACATAGCCCCCCTCCTCATCTATTAGCGAGGGGCTCGTCCTTGAAACATAACCTACAATGTCTCCAATACTACTGGCTATTTCAACCGCTCTCTTCGCTTTCTCCTCTAGAACTCTTAATAAGTCGTTATTGTCTAAGCTACTCGTCAAGAACTCACTCCTCAGTGTAGTATTCTACTATAGGATACTTATATAGTGCTCGGTGGCCTCACTCGTTAACCCAGTTAAGTAGAGGAAGTACGTTGTAATTGAGCTAGTTATCTTCTTGACTCTCTTATCGACAACTAGTAGTGTGAGTGGAAGATGTGAACCTAATTGTACACTATCACGTGCGACGAGGTCTATTACGGGTCTCTCTACACACTCCTCTAAGACCTCAACGCGGTAAAAGACATAATTGCCGATTCTCTCTAAGCCTGAGTGAAGTCTCCTCGGGATAACTAAGTACCACATAGCCCTGTTTATGTTTAGTTCACTATACTGTTTAATTATAAGTGGGCCTATTGAAATAGGCTTCTCAATAGGTACTTTACGTGTTATTAGAGCTGTAGTTAAGTAGGTTTCATCACTAACATTGCTGATTTTTAAGTTTAGTGGGTCAATAGTTGAGAGGTAGTAACTTCTATGTAAGCGCTTAACTACGTTAACTACTAATGTGCCGTTCGCTAGTAGCTTCTTAATAAGTATTACTCTCCGATTATTTAACGCTCTAATACTACTAGTGTATACTTCGAGTAGTTCTTTACTTGTAGACGCTGCTTCAACAACTTTTTCTGGATATACCAGTGGACCGTCTACGAAGAGAGTTGATCCACGCTTAGCCATCTCAGCGAATTTTTCCAGAAGGCAGTTTTCTATGTTAGCTCTTAACTCCGCTAATATAATATTTCTATTATACCCACTAGTATAGGGCACATTATTGGGATTAGTGTGCATAACGCTTTTACTAGATTTTATTAACTCATAAAACTCCCTCAACGGCTCTACCTCGGGTATTATGACTATGTGTTTACACAGCGGCTCCTCTAGTCCAAGAATTGAAGCTAAACTAGGTAAGTCAAGCGCAAAGCCTGTAAACCTGTTAAATACGCTACCAGCTCCTATAGAGATAAATACATAGGGGGTCTCAACAACGCGTGAGCTACTATCTAAGGCGTATATCTCCCCCTGCAGTGGCGTTGATCTATGTAGTGATATTTCGTAGACTTTTTCACTTGGTAGTTCCACTCTGACACTCGTAGTCTCCTCTATGAGCTCAAGGGGGATACGAGAAGACTCACTTTTAGTAACTCTGAATTCACTAACTATACTCTGTCTAATTGATTTAATTATGTCAGCTAAGTACTTCAAGATTTAAACCCGGGAAAACTTTAGTGGTTATTAACACTATATTGTCCAATATTATTCTAGGTGCTTATAAGGTGACCGCGAAAGAGGGCCGTGTACTAGTGCTCGGAGACTGGGATGCAGATGGCGTTGTCGCAGCCGCGCTCTTAATTTACGCCCAAAGGTACTCTAAGAAGTACCCAGTAGAGGGAGAGGCTGAGGTCGACAAAATACCTATTGATCCAAATAGGCTAAAATACCTGTTATCGGCTATAAGTGGTAAGCACGATGTGGTTATAGTACTAGATGTCCCATTCAGCGATGTCTTAGCTAGTGTAGTTAAACTGCTCAAGGCGCACTTTGAAGTTTCCCGTGTGATATTTGTGGACCATCACATAGCCAGCATACAGAGGGTAAATGAGATTAGCAGTGTATTTGACGAGGTTATTGTTGACTTTAAAAAGCCTACATCACTACTACTCTACGAGGAGCTTTCTAAGCGAGGTATTAGGGTACATGAAAGACTAGGAAAATTCGTCGAAGTAGTGAAGTACATGGATGCTGGTAGAAAAGTCCCAGATCGGCTAATGAAGCTATTTGAAATAGCGAAGATATTCTCAAAAGCTCTCACTGCTATGAGGAGCGAAGAGTTGTGGTCAAAGATCGTTGATTGGCTCGCAAACCCAGAGCCACTACCCATGCCTCTAGACGAAGCCACATGGAGAAAAGCTAAGGAGATAATTGAGCAGCGTGACCGTGAAGTCTCGGAGGTCGCAAGAGATTTAGCAGTAACCGCTGTAAAAGTAGGAGACTTAAGGTTTATTGACGCAAGGGGGTACTGGAAAAAGCGCGGTGCAACTGCCTTAGCCTCTAGGCTCTCATCAATTCTTAAAGCCCCAGTTGCTGTTCTCGTAGATACTAATAGGGGATTTCCCCTGTTAATTGTGAAAGCTCCTGCTGGCAGAGCCTACAGAGTAGCAAAATACCTGTTAGCAGAGGGAGTAGCGCAAGATATAGCTGGCCACCCTAATCTCGCCATAGTTAGAGTACCTGAGAGCATTGATAAGAACAAGCTAATTGAGACGCTATATACTGCTCTGTACTACGCGTCATAGGGGTCTAAGTGGAAATAGAGGTTTTATCCGAGTCTAGAATTCTCCATAGGCCCTTAACGGAGCACCCCGAAAACCCATCTAGAGTTGATAGAATACTAGGTGCTCTCAAGTCATCAGGATTCACCTGGAGAGAAATCAGTATTAAAGACACAGGTTTAAGCCTAGAAGAGCAGTTGAAAATAGCAAGTAGGGTACACGCTAAGGGGTACTTAGAGTATATTTTGAGGCTTTCAAAACTAACTCCTGCACTAATAGACGAGGATACATATGTGTCTCAGGGATCTATCGAGCTGGCTTTAGCAACACTAACTGAGAGCTATAATCAAGCTCTCTACACGAGTAACATGGTATTCCTGATCTCGAGACCTCCGGGGCATCACGCTGGCAGAGGGGGGAGAGCTATGAATGCTTCTA
>JAJHRJ010000023.1 GCA_020832865.1 Desulfurococcaceae archaeon | reverse complement strand
TAACTCTCTGATCTCGGCTATAATGTTGTTTATGTGCTCACTGAGTGACCAGAGAGAAAGGAAAGCACCTAGCAAGAGGAGTATAATGAGCGACAAGAGATATCTAAATGCTTTAACGCAAATATATCCTAGACAGAGTCCTAGAAATAACAACACTAAGGCCACTAGCAGTGCATCACCAGAGAACACAACCTTACTTATCTCAAGTAACCACGTTACATCCTGCGACATATAGGCACCACTATATGCATTCCAGTTGCCAGCATATTAAAGGACAAGGTTATTACAGGTCTGAAGTATGAGCTACTCGCCGTGTTCCGCGATTATCTATAAATACTCGTGAGCACATGACAAGCAATGAACACTTCTAAGACACGGGGATTTACTGTTCTGCGAGTATACACGCCTCGAGAAATTTAACAGTATCATTTATTACTTTTAGTGTTTCAGCAGCGAGTATAGATTTACCTTCTAGTAGGAGTCCAAGTAATTTCTTAGCGATCCTTTTAGTGTTCTTCTCACTTAAGTTCTTATAGATCTCGCTGAAATTAAGCTCTCGTAGCCTCTGTTTCCTCACTACATCTAGTAGTGCACTAGCTGCCTTATCAATAATCCCAGTTGACACCGCTGTGTTTAGTAATTCTAGTAGCTTTTGAACACTACTATCTAGCTCTCTAATGACCTGTGCCTGGTGCTCACTTAAAATACTAAGCAACTCGCCTATTAAACCCTCCGCGGAGAGAATCACAGCTGATTTAGCGTCATTTAGGTACTTAACATTCATGGCATCGGCGTAGTAATCTGACTCTAACTCAACTAGAATAGGGTTTTCGGGATCTCCTGAGTCGATGTAAGCTATATAAGACCTCACGTCTAGCCTACTACGGATCTCTCTGTAAAGAGTACTTATTTCCCTAGGCTCAATGAAACTCGGTGTCTCAAGACTTATCAATTTACGTGTTTCACTCCACGTATATAGTTTACCACTCGGATCTCTCGCCATTAGTAAGTAAAGCCTGAATAGGCCTGGATCAGCGCCAATGGGGTACGGTGGACGTGTAATGGCGGGTTCAGGCCCCTCGAGTACAAATGTAAATGTCCAGCCTCTATAATTCTCGACAGCATTGTAGAGGCCTATGTCTCTCGCCTTCTTATCTGCTATTTCAACATATGGATTAGCAATAACGTCGAGAGACTCCTCCACAAGCCTACCCTTTACATAGTACATGTTGTGTAGAGCATGCCTAGTTGCAAAAACCCACCTCTCAATTAGAGGATTATAATATAGCGTTAAGTGCCAGCCATCAATCCTCACAGTAACCTCTCTGGGAATAGAACCTCTAAGCTCATTCTCAGATATGCCAGGTGACTTAGAGTAGCTAAGTGGCTTATTAAAGGGATATGCGAGTACACTTAGAGGCTTATCTCCCTGAAACAGTATTATTGTGCCGAGAGCGTGTAGTGCCAACGGGTACAATTTGAATGGGACACCGCTTCTCCATGAGTAAATGCAAATAGACCTATCGCCAAGACTACTACACTTCTTCTCAATATTCCTACTGAAAACCTGCCAGTACCTATCCAATACAACGCTGAGCTTTCTCGTAGGCTGCCCGAGAACCTCACTAATAGTCTTAACTTCATTCTCTTTTGGATAATACCCCTCTCGCTCAACTCTATATATAAAATCCTCTACGAGGAAGACCCTATTAACCAATATGTCGCCACCATGAGACTTTTAGATGAATAAGCATTTTATTTCTAGCACACTTAGCGAAGAGGCTGTTAAATACGCGCTTTAAGAGTTATAAGAGGAGAATATGTACTTGTCTATTGGCGTGATGAGCCGGGTAAACTGAGCGATTTCATGAAGAAGAGGTGGCGTCGCTGATATCACTCTGTACTCTTAAACCGTGGAAAACACATCTCCTTAAGCATATCTTAACTATTCCACGCGTCATTAAATTACCACACTTAAAGTTAAAGGTTGATTTCTCAGGCTGGAGAATACCTATATTAATACCAGTAAAGTACTTTGAATCTGCTCTATTAAACATTGAACACGTCTTTGTAAACTGTGACTACTTTCAAGTAGACTACGCAATACCAGCTCCAGGATATAGTGTTTTAGATATTGGGGGATTTCTCGGCTTCTACTCCTCAGCTACTTCTCGACTCACCGGTGAGAGTGGAGTAGTATATGTGTTTGAGCCAAACCCGCTAGTACTAAGTTACCTAGCGAGAAACGCTGAGATATCAACTACTAGTGGTGCTAGAGTACGTGTATATCCGCGAGCAGTCTGCGTAGAAGGGGGAGTAGTTGAGCTCTATGTAGGAGAAAACCCAGCTGTCTCTTCTCTGCTAGCAGAGCATGTAGAATTATTCACTAAAATTAATAGGAGAGTGCAAGTTAAGTGCACTAGACTTAGTAGTGTACTAAGACACCTGAGATACGTAGACATTGTAAAATTAGATGTAGAGGGCTTAGAGCTAGATTTACTGAGAGAAGCCAGTGACGAGTTAAATAGAGTTAGAGTACTAGTTGTAGAGGTTCACAGAGACCTAGTAGAAACAAGCGAGGTTGAAGAGCTCCTTATAAATCATGGTTTTAGAGACATTGTAGTTTACACATCTAGCGAAATGCCATACCAGGTGATACTATATGCTAAGAGAACACTTAGTTCTATGCGCGGCTATAGAGATCCTTGTTAATGAATTTTACTAGTGCCATAAGAGTAGCGTAGTAGCTTAATAACCAGCGTTCACAAACTCTCCTAGTTAAGAGGCCGATAAAGCCCTCTTTATCACCAATTTTCTCGACATTAAACAGTTTCTCAACAGCTTCTTCGAGCTCTCTGTAAACTCCGCTTAAAATAGCGCTGTAAATTTTAAGTGGTATAGGAAATGAGGGGGAGAAACCCAGACTAAACTCACCTGTCTTAGAGACAACACACGCTACTTCTACATCATAAGGCTCGTTATTAACGAGGTAAAAACCAGCTTCTACTCCAACGGCGAAATCGCACTCAGTACTCATAGTTAACTCAGCTCTCCTCTTAGCCCCCTCTATTATCTGGTTTAGCCCAATGGGCTGAGGTGGAATTCCAGTCTCAACTCTCAACGACTTAACTGAGCTTATAGCATAGAACTTAGAGAACGCTTCAACTACCCCGCGGATTTTAACTGGGTTCTGAGAACCTATACAGAGCACTATGCTACTCTTAGCACTCATGCACAATATACCCCTATACACTAATAGTATCCTCCTATTAGCCCAGTCATTTCACGATTAAAGTATTTTCAGTTTAAAAGTAAGAGTATTAATGTGGTGAACTATTTGAGAGAAGTAGGCGTTGTGGCTTCTAATGCTAGGTCTTTTGAGGCCCCAATACTAGTATTTAAGGACTCAGAAGTCTTCGTGAAGGAGGAAGCCCTCGTAATAGTCGAGGACACTAAATTTAAAAGGAAATACCTGGGAGTGCTTAGACTAGTGACTAAGCTAGACCCCCTATTAACCACAAGCCAGAGATCAGCCATTATTGAGAAACCAGAAATAGCAGAGGAGGGCCTTGACATCCCCTACGAGATCAGCTATGTGAGGATCATAGGTGAGATCATTGGTGGTAAAGTTGAGCCGCCTACTACTCCTCCAACGCCTAGATCTAAGGTGTACTTAGTTGAGTCTCCTAGTGATATTAGATTAGATCTTGGGAGCGGCTTAGTGATCGGTATTCACAAGTATAGTGGACTAGAAATACCCATGAAGTCTGACGCGTTAAAATACCATATTGCCATCGTCGGAACCACTGGTACTGGTAAGTCTAGGCTCGTGAAAGCACTAATAGACGAGGTGTTAGAGAAGACTAATTGGAGTACTATTATATTTGACCACACAGGTATGGACTACACGCCTTACTGGACAAGTTGTGCTGTTAAAGCCGATGAGATCGTCCTCAACGTAGATACTATTGCAGAGGGGTTGAGATCTACTCTCGGTCTCGCCGAGAGAGCTGTTGAGGAGTACGTGCCGATCGCGCTAGTGAGATATATTGTGTGCAGGACAGACCAGCAGTTGTGTAATCAGTTAAAAAGATCTCGGCTCGCCTTAACGAGAAGGCATCTTGAGCAGTTAACACTAAACTTATCTAGTAGAAAAATGTGGAGTACTAGTGAGCTTATTAAAGAAGTTGCTGAGACAGCTACAGAGCTTGGTGCTAGAAGCACCACTTCACAGAAGCTATCACTCTACATATCACTATTCGCTGAGCAGTACGTGAAGAGGTTAAATAACATGTCTAAGACTGTGGATGAGCTAGTTGAGAGAGCTCACAGAGAGAGAATACTAGTTGTAGATTTAAGCTCTATTGAAACAGAAACTAGGAGAGTTGTTGTAAAGAGATTTCTTGAGAGGCTCTGGGAGATTATTACTGAGAAGCTTGAACCCGTGAACACTCTAGTTGTAATTGATGAGGCACATAATTATGCTTGTCAACAAGGTTGTTGGCCTTCAAACGCGCTTATAGAGAAGACTCTTCGTGAAGGGAGAAAATGGAATCTAGGAGTCGTGCTCGCTAGTCAGAGAGTATTAGACTTTACGCCAGATGTCCGAAACAATGTAAACACTGTGTTTTTTAGTAGGCTTCAGACACCCTATGACTTTGATCAGCTCAGAAACTTCGTCGACTTAGCAGGTGTGAGACCAGAGTCTCTCTCACTACTAGAGACACGCGAATTCTTCTTCGCTGGACTAGGTAACCCGCTTAAGTACCCAATGCTCATCAGGGTGAGAGAGGTTGCTGAGCCCTCTAGAAGAGCCCATTAGCGAGGTTCCTGTAGGCGTAGCACCTGAAGTTGTGGAGAAGGCTATTATGCGGACTACTAGTAAGCTTGTTAAAGAGATTAACAGGGTTAAATCTCTTATAGCTGAGATTAGGAGAGCCCTGGAGGCTAGAAGAGATCAATTCGTTATTGGCGTAGCTAGAGAGCCAGAAAACCTCTGCTTCGCCGCTGTGGACTCAGGCTTCACCGCGCCCGCTATAGAGCTAGTTGGCGGCTACCTTGGAATAGTAGTCGTTGTAAATGTCCTTTATGGTTCAAAGTGCACTAAGAGTAGTGTTGACGCTAAGGCGTATACGGAGCTTTGGTTTAATGACGACTTAACGAGTAGTATTGCGAGATACTATGAGAGAATTGCGGCTCTAAGCCTCTTAGAGGGGAAAAAGAATGGTGAAGTAGACTTCGACGTCCTATTACTTGATGGAGAGATTATTCCGCGAGGTTTCCCATCTAAGCAGAGATCTAGCAAAGACGTGTTTAGAAGAGTCGTAGAGTACACGAGTAGAGTGCTAGAGTTAGCAGATAAGACAGATACCGCTGTAGTGGGGGTTTTGAAGAGGAGCTACGCTAGAGACCTAGTTAATATTCTTGGTTTTCACGACTTAAAACTAAGTGACAAGGCCGTTATGAGCCTAGTGCTGAGACCGGGAGAGTACTTAATTGCAGGCGTACACTCAGATATATACAGTGAACTGAGAAAGCTGGAGAGTAAGCCTGGTGTTAAGAGAGATTGGCTTGAAACGAGGCTTAAGTGGTATGAGTCGCTAATTGAGAATATACCAGTTGGCTACGCTGTTAAATTGGCTTTTTATAGAGCACCTAGAACACTGTATCCAACAGCAACTAAAATAGAATACTTAACTAGTAGTACACTACCCGAGGAACCACTGATCTCGAGTCTAATCCACGTGAGCACTGGCACAGGGATACCAGCACCAGTAGACTACGCTGACGCCTTATCAGCTATTACAAGAGAGTTAAAACAGACAGCCTACCAGAAGCTTCTCGCGGAGATAGCTAAGAATATTGGAGGTGAGGCTAGGGATATTATACCTCTACTCTCACTAATGAACCCGGAGAAACTGAGGTCTATTCTAGGCTAGTTTCCTTCACACTTTAATGTATTCTCCACTAATCTAATACATATAAGCAATAAGCACAGTTTAGAGACTTGCCTTAAAACGAGTTGTTACTGCAATAATCTGTGGATTCACATTACGGTGACATAATGTGGTATTATATTGCCAGCGTGCCGCTAGCTATAATTAACGCGCTCGATATACTAATTAACGTGGTAGCTGTTAAGATCGCTGGATTCAACCTGCACAATGCCGCCTCACTAAATGCTCTATGGACACTAGTTTTACTATTTTCATCTAGAAGCGCTGAGAGATACTCTTACTACGGTTTCTCTAAGAGGTCAATTCTAATGGGCACTCTTGCTCTAACCATGAGCACTATACTTTTATATTTAACTGTGCTCTACTCGTGTACTATTCTCATTTACATCTCTTACGGTCTTCATGCAATAGCTTATATATACTTTAGGATCGGAGTACAGACTGAGTTAATTGAGAACTACTATAATTATGAGTGGGCTGTTTCCGTTATTAGGGTGGGTTAGGGTTGTTTTTGGCTTTTGGGCTGTGATGGGGGCTTATAAACCAGCTGGGCAACTAGTAACTAGTGGTGAGTGCCGAGTCCCAAGAGCCGTGGCTGAACCGCGGTGCGCGGCTCGGCACCGTGCCGTGAGGAGCCCAAGGGTGGCACTAAAAACCCTAAAACACCATAAACAGCCACTCTCGGGTGAACGGCTCTCATTATGCCTAGTAATAGTTGCCAGGTCTACTTGCACATTTATACTACTATCACTGACTCCCGCTAGCATTATCATAGTAGTCCTT
>JAJHRJ010000022.1 GCA_020832865.1 Desulfurococcaceae archaeon | reverse complement strand
CCCGTAGAGTGGTCGGGGGGAATAAAGCCGTTGAGAGGCAGATAGTGGGGAGCCATGAAAACAGAAAATATGAATAGCGATGAACCACCATCTGCCGAGAAACGGTACTCCTCACTTTACTTGTTGACCATATTTTAGTGTCCACTTGAGTTTTCTCGGGTCTCTCTTTAACTGGTAGTTCTTATAGCACTTACTGCCACAAAACCACAGTATAGTACCGTCATTAAGCACGTACATTAAGCCTGCACCGGGCTCTATTTCTCCACCACAAAAAGTGCACTTGACAAGTCTAGGCACACTTACACCTCAATTACTATGATTTTCCTATACTCTCAGTGTTTTGAATGCTTAAAAAGCGTTATTAAATTGTAGTGTGAATTAGAAACCAAAAGGTGCATTACGCCTTGAGTGAGGAGTCACAAGTGAAAAAAGTCGTGTTTGAGGCTCCGCGAGTTAATATTACAGAGGAGATAGGGTTTCCCGCTGAGGTTATTCAGATCATAGGGAGAACAGGAGTAAGCGGAGAGGTGACGCAGGTAAGAGTGAGAGTCCTCGAGGGACGTGATAAGGGTAGAGTTATAACTAGAAACGTGCGAGGTCCTGTTAGAATAGGTGACATAGTAATTCTACGGGAAACAGAGAGAGAAGCTAAGAAATTAACAGTGAGGAGATAGCTTAGCTAGGAAAAAAGTCAACTCAGTTTACGTCGCTATCTGCTCAGCCTGATTTAGTCCGGATTTGCTGTACTTGCTTAATTATGTCTTCAACTAGGTCCTTTGCTCCGCCAGGGTCAATTACAGCTACAGAAGCAGCAGCTACTTCTATTCCAGCGGCTTCACCTAGCTTTTTCTTACTTGGCACATATGTGTATGGTATTTTCTTTTCGTCACAGAGCACAGGTAGGTGTCCTACAATTTCTGGTGGATCTACGTCCTCGGCGATAACCACTAACCTGGCTTGACCCCTCTCTACAGCTTTAGTTGTCTCATTTGTCCCCTTCTTTACTCTTCCTCCTGTCTCTCTCGCCTTCTTAATAGCCTCATACGTCTTCTCTGCTAGTTCTGGGGGAACTGTGAACTTTACATAGAATGGTTTAGACATGGTTCATCCTCCTCTTTGCTCGTCCCCTTATGGGGACTTCTTAACTGGAATAAACCCTTATAAAGCTTTAGTCGTGTGTATATATGAGGACTACTCTCTCTTCACTCACATAGTCAACGCGGGCAAATCCCACTCTGTAGAGCTGTATAATAGACTCAGGCTTCTCGCTGAGGATTCTCCGCTCTAGATACAGTTGCCTCTTGAATAACTTTACGCCTTGAGCTACTTGAAGCTCCCCTCGAATAGACTCTCTTAGTAAAACCCACTGTATAATAGGGGCTCCTAGTTTTCTAGTTTCCTCGTAGCTGAGACTGTGAAGCTTAGCGACGTATACAGGTGTCTCATTCCACGTATCAACGCAGCTGATTTCAAAATTACCCATCCCCATTAATCTAAAGACACCGCTCTTCGCGGCTTGGAGGTCTTGTCTAGGTATTAGTATAATGTCGCCGGGCTTAACCTTATACGTGTATAGCTCGCCTCTAGAGGGGTGTATTGGAATAGATGCTTCGAGCTCTTCACTAAAGCCGCTTAGTTTAATGGTAATGGGGTCTTCAACGGCCATGTAGCGGTTCGCAATGGGGTCTATAATAGACCTGTTTAAAGCGTAGAGGTTAACAAGGCTTATTTTAGCGTCAGTGGATTTTACACCTACATCTTTAATCAGCTTCCAAATAGTATCCCTAACTATTCCACGTCTTCTAAGAGCCTGTATAGTCCCTAATCTAGGGTCTGAGAGCGATTTAATACCCTCCTCTAACACGAGCTTCCTCATTTTAGACTTACTCAGCACGAGACCCTCTAGTGAGAGTCTTCCAAAATGCACTGTTTCAGGATATGCCCACTCCATGTGGTCATAGAGATATTTCTGCTTCACTGTGTTTGTTAAGTGCTCACGTGCTCTGAGAATGTGAGTTACCCCCATTAAGTGGTCGTCAACACCAGCAGCGAAGTTGTACGTGGGCCAGACAATGTACTTGTCTCCTACAACAGGGTGAGGCGTCTTAGATGTATCAATTATTCTCATTGCAATCCAATCTCTCACGCTGACATCTGGGTGAGAGAGGTCTGTTTTAACTCTTAGCACAGCCTCACCCTCACCGTAGTGACCCTCAAGCATCTTGTCGAATTCCTCTAGGTGTTTTTCTACTGGTAATTCCCTATGAGGGCATGCTTTTCCACGTGCTCGTAGAGCTCTAATACTCTTAGTATCACAAAGGTCAATGTAGGCGCCTCTGCGCTTAATGAGGTCTTTTGCAATACTGTAGAACAGTGGGATTCTCAGGCTTTGAATGTACTCTTCATCCCATGTTACTCCAAGCCACTTTAAGTCCTCTTTTATTAGACTATAGGCCTCTGGATATGGGGCTTTTGTCCTGGGATCAGTGTCCTCAAATCTCAGAATCATCTTTCCACTGTAAATTTTAGCGTACCAGTAGCTGAGTAGTGCTGGTCTAGCATTGCCGAGGTGAAGTGGAAAGTCGGGGTTTGGTGCTAATCTCGTTACGACTTTACCCTGAATAGCCCCTTTTAGTGGTGGGAGTTCTTTTTCTCTCTCCTCGCGTTTCTCCTCGAGGAGTTCAGGCCAATTCTCTTTAGCTATTTTTAACTGCTCTTCTATTGGTAGCCTATTGACCTCCTCCACGGTGATTTTAATGACCTCTATGTACTCTCTAATGTTTTTTCTAATCTCGGGTAGTTCAGCAACGATCTTTGAGACTACGGCTTTTAAATCGGCTTTTCCACCGTGTTTAACAGCGTTTATAATAGCGTGTTTATAAGCTATATCACGCACTCTTCTCGATAGTGATTCGTCTACACTCAAATGGCACCACCACTACTACTGCTCTCCTGGGTACTTCCCAGGGCATATCAACTATAAGTGCAACTTGCCCCTCACACTTAGACTTTATACTTCTAACTTCAAATTTACCTGTAACGTGATAAGCAATAATATCTCCACTACTAATCTTAGTACCCTCACCTACTAGGAAATAAATGAACTTGCCAGTAACCTCTTGGAGGCAAAGAAGAGTACCCTTTTCAACGATGAAGCCGTTAAGCTCTCTTAGAGAAGGATCTTCACGTAGGACAATAATGCTTCTCGTGTTAACAGCTCTCTCTAAGTCAACGTAGTCTAATACCCGCTCATATGGCACTTCTCCAAATAGCCTTGTGCAATCAGTCAATTGCTCTTTGATGTGTACTGGCTTCTGGTTTTTGAAGCAAATGTATTTACTACTATTGACGTCTTCAACGTAAACTTCATAAACCCAGTTACTACTCAAATAAGCCACCACACCTCTTCTTCTCGAGGTATTCTGCAGGGTTAATACCTCGCTGCACTAGGTAATTTACTATACTTGGACCTAAAACTACTGGTGCTTTACAGGCTTCTCTTGTGCTCTTAATTCCCAGTAAAAACATCACTGTTTTCAGTGTTGTTAAGTATTGAGTAATAAAGCGCCTTACCCCCTCAATACCCTGCTCTATTAGTGTTTTTAGTATTGGCCTAGCAAATCCCACTAGGTTTGCTCCGAGAGCTAGTAGTTTAGCTGCTTTAAGTCCACTCCAAACGCCGCCACTACCTATTACAAAGAGGTCTTTACTAATACTTCTACACTCAATTACAGAGAGTGGTGTTGGAATCCCCCATTTAGACAGCTCTAAGCCAACGTGGTACTTAACGCTTTCTCGCGAATTCCTATACGCCTCTACAAGGGCCCAATTAGTTCCACACGCTCCAGCTGTGTCAACGTAGCGTACACCAAGCTCAAATAGTCTAGAGGTAACTTCCATTGATAACCCGTGACCAACCTCTTTTACTATAACTGGTACGTTGAGTTCTCGCGCTAAGTCTCGTATTCTGTAGTAGAGGTCTTCGCCGAAGTTAACATCCCCCTCTGGCTGAATTACCTCCTGCGTGGGGTTTAAGTGAATTGCTAAGGCATCAGCATTTATGACGTCTACGAGTCTCTTTAAAGTGTCAATTTCAACTTCTCGTAGTTGAGTTACTCCTATGTTACCTATAACTGGGACATTGTGTGCTATTTCTCTAACAACTCTGTAGGTGTTAACTACGTCTTCTCTAAATAAAGACTGTAGAATAGGGCGCTGGCTACCAACACCAATGGGTACTTGGAATTCACTAGCAATTTTAGCTAAGCTCTCGTTTATCGGCTTAGATGCTGGTGGACCCCCAGTAATAGCCTCTATTATTATAGGGGATTTCAGCTTGTAGCCGAGGAATTTCACTGATAAATCCACGTCACTTAGACTAATACCAGGTATTGCCCTGTGAACTAGTGAGACTTCATTATACAGGTAATCACAGGTTTCAGGGAATACTACTTCGTCTCTTAAACAGATCTCTATGTGACTCAGCTTCCTAGACTCAAAGCTGAGTGAAATAGCTTATCACCTGAGAAAAAGAGTTAGCGAGTACGCGTGAACTTTACGCTAGCGTAGCCTACAACAGCTGCCTTATTCCCGGCTATATCACCGCTAGTCGCGTATTTCAGTAGTACTGGCTTGCCTCCTAGTTTCTTAGCTATTTCTACCAGCGTCATTACTCCTCCTGGTCCACATATACTAATGTTTTTCTCTATGATGGTATTGTAGAATCCCTGAGTGTCAAGCTCTAGAATTCTGCTAATGGCTGCCTCGTCTTTCTTAATTGTTACTTCATGTGGCTCATAGTGGTTAAAGTCGCTTGAGGCTAATACGACTACGTCTCTGCTTAGCTCACTAGTCGCTCTGAGTATGGACTCTGCGAGGTCATTAGCTACGTCGAGTGTGTGAATTCCCATGACTATTGGGACTATTCTCACTCTATTAGCGAAAATAAACTGGAGAAATGGTAATTGAACTTCGATAGAGTGCTCTTCTAAGTGGGCTTGCTCATCTAGGCTTGCTATATTGCTGTATTTAACAATGCTTTTACTGAACTCGCCGTCAACGTCGAGGTAGCCTAGTGGCGTCTCCCACTTACCCCCGGGGTATACTGAGACAGGTTCTCCTAAACCAGTGTGATTTGTGCCTAGAATAATGACTGTCTGAGGTACACCGTCTCGTGCTAAGTCGTAGTAGGCGTGAGCAGCAATAGGGCCACTATACATGTACCCGGCGTGTGGTACAATGTAGCCTATAGATAAGCGCTCTCCGCGGTCTACAGGCGAGGGTAACTCACCCGGTCCTAGTCTGTGTTTAAAAGACCACTCAATTAGCTTAACGAGGTCTTCTCTCCTACGAGGGTAGAAATACCCCGCGACTACTGGGCGTCTTACACTGCTCAAGTATATACACCTGAGTACTCTCTAGGTTGAGTATAATATTAAGTTTAAAATCACAATTGAGAGCGCTTAAGCAGGTGATGATAACTTAGCTCTTGCAGGTGGTAATACGAGGATTTAGAGCAAGTCTTACCTAAGCGTGGAAAAATAGTGGTGAACTAGTATTTAAGCCGGTGTCTCAAACTCTGTTGGAGGCTCTGGAAGATCGCTGTTTAGTGGTATAGCTCCTCGTTCTCTCAGAATTTGCCTTGTGAGAACCCAGTAGAGTAGTGCTAGGCTCTTACGCCCCTTATTATTCGCAGGGATTACTAAGTCAATGTTCTCTGTCCTATTATCAGTGTCGGCGAACGCTACAACTGGTATACCTATTTCTGAGGCTTCTTTTACTGCTTGAGCATCAGCTCGGGGGTCTGTTACGAGTACTGCGGCTGGCTCAAAGTACACGGATAGTGCTGGGTTAGTGAATGTGCCGGGCAGAAATCTGTCCACGTATGGTCTACACTGAAGGTATTGACACATTTTTAATACGGGTTTTTTACCATATAGTCTCGCTGAAACAACCGCTATTCTAGCTGGATCATATATGGCGAGAAACTTTCCCGCTACTCTGAGTCTCTCATCGATTTTTCTCACATCGAGTATGTATACTCCATCTGGGCGAACTTTGTAGACAAAGGGCTCCATGTACTTTGTACATATATGTGTACCTATGTGGACTCCAGCAGATAAGTACTTATCAACTGAAATTAAGAGCTCAATAGTTACAGGCGGCTTCTCCTGCTCACTACTCACTTATATCACCTCATGAGACTTTGTGAAATCTTAGCACTTCACGTGCGACCTCAACATGTGAGAGAAACATTCTCCTACAGCAGTATCTCTTAACTCCAAGCTCATCAAGGACTTTTGCCGGGTGTTCACCGCGCTGAATTCTCTCTAAGTACTTCTCCCAGAGGTGTCCAATTACAGCTCCACATGTAAAGCATCTTACAGGGAAGAACACGTAACGTCACCTGTAACTCTTCTGCCACCTCCTTCTAGCACTAATTCTCCCCCATTTCTCAGGCTCTGTTCTACGTGGATCTCCGCTTAACGCGTGCCTATCATACTCTCTAATTAGTTTTCGAAGTTCATCGCCTAATTCAGAAAAGTACTCTATAAGCCCCCTAGCAATAGCTACTCTGCAAGCCTCAGCTTGGCTCATAACACCGCCACCTCTCACATTTATTTTAATATCTACTTTGCTGGCTAAGCTACCAGCAAGCTTTAAGGGCTCGGCTATTTTCTCACGGGCCATTTCAATAGGGTAAACTTCGAGTGGCACATTATTTATCCACACTCTACCCTCACCCGGTGTAATCACCGCTCGAGCAATACTAGTCTTTCTCTTACCAGTAGCTATTACTATTTTCTCCCTTAGAGCTGACACTTCTCTACTTGCACTTGAGCTCACTTAGCAACACCCCTCCAGCCAAGTTCCCGTGAGAGCTCCTCAACGGTAATGTACTTGCCACGTAATCTCGTATACATGGCATCAGGGTATTTAGTAAGCTCCACGCGGGATAGCTCCGGTGGAATACCGACATATACTCGTAGCCTTCTATATGCAAGCCTCCCACAGGGCTTAT